>NZ_JBFAPG010000113.1:0-14288 GCF_040675595.1 Micromonospora sp. NPDC049580 | reverse complement strand
CTGTCGCCGTCGGAGAGCTTCGCGTCGAGCGCACCGAGGAAGCGGACGTCCTCGTCGTTGACGTAGACGTTCACGAAACGGTGCAGCGCGCCGGCCTCGGTGACCAGGCGGCCACGCAGCCCGGCGTGCCGGGAGTCCAGGTCGGTGAGCAGGTCGCCCAGGGTGTCGCCGGCGCCCTCGACGACCTTGGCGCCGCCGGTGTAACTGCGCAGGATGGTGGGGATGCGAACCTCGATGGCCATGATGTCGTGCTCCTCAAACGGGTGTGCCAACGGTGACGGGACGGAACGGGTGCGAACGCTGACGGGTCAGCGGCCGGAACACTCGTAGTCGACCGTCGCCGGGCTCTGCCCGAACATGTAGGACTGCACGGCGTGCGGGTCGACCCCGGCCTCGACGATCTGGACCGGCTCCTCGGTCACCACGCCGTCGACGATCCGGAACGACCGGATCTCCTCCGAGTCGGGCTCACGCGTCGAGACGAGCAGGTAGTGCGCGCCCGGCTCGCCGGCGAAGGAGACATCGGTGCGGGACGGGTACGCCTCGGTGGCGGTGTGCGAGTGGTAGATGACCACGGGCTCCTCGTCCCGGTCGTCCATCTCCCGCCACACCCGCAGATGCTCCATCGAGTCGAACTCGTAGAAGGTCATCGACCGGGCGGCATTGTCCATCGGGATGTGCCGGGTCGGGGTGTCGCTGCCGACGGCACCGGCGACGACGCCGCACGCCTCGTCGGGGTGGTCCCGGCGCGCGTGGGCGACGATCGCGTCGATGATCGACCGGTCGATGCTCAGCACGTGCACCAGCCTAACGCCTACCGGGCAGGCCCTGAAGTGGTGCCGGTCACGCCTCGTCGATCAAGGCGTTGAGCAGCGACTCCTGTAGATACCCGAGGTACGCGTAGACCGACAGTTGGAACACCCGGCTGGAGCCGGGATCCTCGGTCACCGCGTCGTCCAACTCCTCACCCAGGTCAGTGCCGTCCTTGATCTCCAGCCGGACGCCCATCGCCAGCCGCGCGTCGTTGAGCGCCCGCAGCCACGCCTCGGCCGCCTCGGCGTCCAACCGCACCTCGCCGCCGGCCTCGTCGGGCAGCGCGGCCAGAATGGCCCCGGCCTGGTCGATCTTGGCAGTCTTCAGATCACCCTCGGTGTAGCGGCGGAACTCGGCGGTGCCGCTCGCATCCTTCGGGTAGACCGCCGGGAACAGCCGGCCCACGACCGGGTCCGTGTGGTCGAAACCGTCGGTGAGCAGACCGACCACCTCGGAGGCGACCTTTCGCAGCACCCGCACTTCGTCCACGGCGAAGGTGGCGACATAGCGGCCGGCCTGCCGCCGGAACATGCTCACGAGCGGTCCACCGTCGCCCACAGCCCGTACGCGTGCAACTGCGACGCGTCGTGCTCCATCCGCTCCCGGGCGCCCGTGGAGACCACGGCGCGGCCCTTGTGGTGCACGTCCAGCATGAGCTGCTCCGCCCTCTCCCGGCTGTAGCCGAACAGCTTCTGGAAGACCCAGGTCACGTACGTCATCAGGTTGACCGGGTCGTCCCACACGATCGTCACCCATTGCCGGTCGGGCGCCGGCACCTCGTCAGTGGCCGGCGTCTCGACCGGTGCAACCTGTGGAGCCGCCATGCCCCCCATCGTGCCACCGGTTTCCCGGAACCGAGGAACCGGAACGCCGGGCGAACCAGGATCACCCGCCGTGGCCACCCCGGAGCCGGCCCGCACCCCGTCGGACGCGAGGCGCGGGGCGGGCCCGAGCCGGGAGATGGCCACGCCGTCAGGCGAGCAGGATGCCGTGGTCGACTGCATCGGAGAGCACCACGCCCAGCGAGAGGCGGATCACCTCGAACCGTCGGGAGATCTCCCGGGAAAGCTCCAACTCGACCTCCCGCAACGCCCGCTGGGACCAGGCGCGCGCGGCGCTGTGGTCATCGTTGCCCGGGGTACGCCACTGCTGCCAGCACCCGCCGGAGAGCGCCACCGCGACCGGCGGAAGCACCTCGTCACGGGTCGCCGTCGGATAGCCGGCGAGCGCGTCGATCGCCTCCGCGCCGGTCAGCCCGGCCACACCCGCCGTACTCGTGATCAGCAGGACCCGGTCCAGGTCGCGCCCGGAGCGGTGGTCGGCCAGGCCGTACTGGACGGCGGTGGCGATCCGGCGGCGGACGCCCTCGGTCGGTGTCGCGCCGAGCACCTGGGCGGCGGTGTCGGCCACGATGCCCCGCACCGCGTGGTCGCACTGCGCGGTGGCCAGCAGCGACAGCGCCGCCATCTCCCGGTCGAGCAGGTCCGGCAGGCCGGCGCAGCCGACCCCGAAGACGATCTCCTGGACGGCCCGGAGATGGACGTTCGCCAACTCCAGTGCCAGGTGCTGGCGGATCCGCTGGGAGCAGGACCGGACCTGTCGGTCGAGCCGCTCGGACCAGTCCCCCGGGTCGGCGGACACCGCCACCCGGTCGTGCTGCCCCGGCAGCACGGGCGGATCGGCGCTGGCCCGCTGCAACCCCTCGTTCGCCGACCAGCCCACCAGCGCCCGGCGCAGGTCGGCGGCGGAATCGGCGCCGTCGACCGGGAACCACCGCGCGCCGGCCAGGGAGGGGACCGCGGCCAGCAGCGCCGCCCGGTGCGCCTCGACGATCACCGCCACCGGGTCCACCTCATCCGGCCGGCCGTCGGGCGGCGAGACGGACGCCCCCGCGTCCTCCGTCAGCACCCCGCCGTCGGCCGGCGGCGCCCAACCGGCCGCACCCGGGGTCACCGCGAAGACGACCTCCACCGGGGCAGCGGCCACGTCGGCGAGCAGATTCAGCTCATGGGCCGTGAACGCCTGGTCGGCCGCGATCACGAAGAGCAGCGCGCCGGCCCGGCCGACGGCCTCGCGCAGCACCCGGACGCCGGCCACGCCGAGCGCGCCCGTGTCCGGTGTGTCGACCAGGGTGAAGTGGCGCAGCAGGGGCTCGGGCACGCTCAGCTCGACCCGCCGGGGTGGGCGGGCCAACGCCGGGCCGGCGGCGTCCCGGTCCGCGCCGTACGAGTGCGGCTGGCGGTAGCCGGGGACGAAGGCCGCCCGCGTGGGCACCTGGGCGTGCCGGACCAGCAGCCAACTGCCCGCCGGCACGGTGAGCATCACCGGGTCGAGCCCGACGAGGCTGGCGAGGACCGCACGCCGGTCGGCGCCGGCCGGGCCGACGGCGACCACGCCGAGCGGCTCGTCCGCCCGGGGACGGGGCACGCCGAGGTCGGTGGGCAGCGGGCTGCAGCTCGGCAGGTCGGCTGAGCTGGCCATGTCACCGGGCGAGTCGAGCGAAGGGAGAGGGCCCTGCTGCATCGGGTGGCCTCCCGGGGCAGGCGACCGGCGCGCCGGTCGCGTGGAATTCCGGTGACACTACCCGGATGCCGGAAGAGTACGTTCGGCCGGCCGACCAGGCGGAACAGTTCGGATACTCACCGGTAATTGTGCGACTACTCAACTTCGGTGCGTGACGGTGCGGGCGCGGACGGAATTCGATGGATATGCTGCGCGGATGAGTCGATGGAAGTTCGTCGGCCGAACCGATGAGCTCAACCGCCTGCTGGCGGCGGTGACCGGCGAGGCCGGCCGAGGGCTCTTCTTCAGCGGCAGCGCGGGCATCGGCAAGAGCCGGCTGCTACGCGAGGGCGTCAACACCCTGCCCACCGACCGGTACGCGATCTGGTCCATCGCGGCCAGCGCCACCACGGCGGCGCTGCCCTTCGGCGGGCTGGTGCAGGTCCTCCCGGCGGAGCAGCCCCAGGGCCTCTCCCCCGCCGGCATCCTCCGCTGGGCGCTGGGCGTTCTGCAACAGCAGGCCGCCGGCCGCCGGATCGTGCTCGCCATCGACGACGCGCACCTGCTCGACCCGCCCTCCGCGGCGCTGGTGCATCTGGTCGCCCGCGCCGACAACGCCACGGTCGTGGGCACCCTGCGCGACGGCGAACAGATCCCGCTGCCGATCCGCGCACTCTGGACCGACGACCTGGTCGAGCACGTCGAGCTGACCCCCATGGCACCGTCGGAGACCGCCGGCCTGCTGGCGGCGATCCTGGGCGGCCCGGTCGACGCCGGCTCCGCCGACCGGCTCGGCCGGCTGTCGGCCGGCAACCCGCTGCTGCTGCGCGAGCTGGTGCACGCCGCCAGCGGCAGCGAGGAGTTGAAGCGCACCTACGGGATCTGGAAGTGGACCGGGCGGCTGGAGCTGGCACCCAGCCTCACCGAGCTGATCGACACCCGCGTCGGGCAGCTCACCGACGGCGTTCGCACGGTCGTCGAGCTGGTCGCCTTCGGTGAACCACTCGGCCTGCACCTGCTCAACCAGGCCGCCGAGCAGTCCGATGTGGAGTACGCCGAGGAACGCGGCCTGATCACCGTCGTCCAGCACGACCGGCGGACCAACGTACGCCTGGCCCACCCGCTCTACGGCGAGGTGATGCGTCGCCGGTGCCCGGTCAGCCGCACCCGACGCCTCCAGGCGCACCTCGCCGAGCTGCTGGAGCAGGTCGGCAAGCGCCGCCGCGACGACCTGCTGCGGGTGGCGGTCTGGCGGCTCGACTCGGGCACCGCACAGGACGCCGCCCTGCTCGTGGACGCCGCGATGCAGGCGTTCACCCGCTACGACGTACCGCTGGCGACCCGGCTGGCCCGGGCCGCGCTGAACGCCGACGGCGGCTCGGACGCGGCGGAGCTGCTGGCCACGATTCTGATGTTCGCCGACCGACCGGACGAGGCGATCACCGTTCTCGACGCGGTGACTCCAAAGGCCGGGGACGAGCGGCGGCTCTGCCGGTGGCTGACCGTCCGCGGCATGGTCAGCTACTGGGGGCTCAGTCAAGAGTCCACGGTGGAGGAGATCGCGAGCCGGGTCGAGGAGCTCGGCGACTCGGCCGACCGCGCCCGGGTGCACGCCTTCGAGGCGATCATGCGGCTGCACCGGCTCGACACGGTCACCGCCGTACGGCTCAGCCAGACCGTGCTCGATCGGCCCGCCGCCGGCATCGCCGCCCGTGAACTGGCCCGCAGCACCATCGCGTACGTCCAGGCCGCCCAGGGTCAGCTGTCGCGCAGCGGCGCGGCCATCGCGCAGGTGCACTCCGCCGCGGCCAGCTGGCGCACCGACATGCCGTACCTGCAACTGGCCCTGGAGCTGGCCCGCGGCACCCGGCTCATGCTCACCGGCGACCTCGTCGGGATCGACGCGATCGTGGCCGACGAGTTCGCCGACCTGGCCGGTGCCGGTGACTTCCGGCTCGGCACCGGATACCTGGCCATTCTCCAGGCGTACGCCGCGCGACTGCGCGGGCAGAGCGACTCGGCGATGCGGACGTCGTTGGGCGCCTGCGCGGTGCTGGCGACCAGCCGGGTCTACGCCGGTCTGGCCCAGGCCGAGCGGGCCCAGGCGGCGGCGCTGCGCGGCGACGCGGCGCAGGCCGCCGAGGCGATGGCCGAGGCCGACCGCACCCACGCGCCGGGCATGGCGGTGCTCTACCCGTGGCTGGAGCAGGCCCGGGGCGCGGTGCTCGCCGCGTCGGGTGACCTGCCGGGCGCGGTGAAGCAGCTCAACGACCTGGCCGACCGGCTGCGCGCGGACGGTTTCGCCGGGCACGAGGTGCACGTTCTGCACGACCTGGTCCGGTTGGAGCAGGCCGGCGCGCCCGTCGGGCCCACCTGCTCCGACGGTGGGCGGCGCACCGTGGCGCAGCGCCTCGCCGAGCTGTCCGAGCAGGTGGACGGCGTGCTCCCCCCGCTGCTGGCCCGGCACGCCCGGGCCGCGGTGACCGACTCCGCCGCGGATCTGCTCGCGGTCGCCGACGACTACGCCGCGCTGGAGCTGACGGTGTACGCCGCCGAGGCCACCGCACAGGCTCTGCACCGGCTGCGCCAGCAACACTCGGTGGCGGCCGGCGAGGCCCGCGAGCGTCTGGCGGGGCTGCTCAGCCGCTGCGACCTGATCCGCACGCCGGCGCTGCGGGCCGGGGCGCCGGTGCTGACCGAACGCGAGTGGCAGGTGGCCCGCCTCGCCGCGCACGGTGCGACCAGCAAGGCCATCGCCGAGCGGCTCTACCTCTCCGCCCGCACCGTGGAGAACCACCTGCAGCGGATCTACACCAAGCTCGGCGTGACCGGCCGGTCGGAGCTGTGGGCCGCGCTGCGGTCGATCCCGGGCCACGAGGGCGGCGGCGCGGGCTGAACCTTAGGCTGGGGCGGTGAGCACCCTCCGCCCCGCGCTGCTGACCGACCACTACGAGCTGACCATGGTCAGTGCGGCACTCAAGGACGGCACCGCCGACCGCCGCTGTGTCTTCGAGGTGTTCAGCCGTCGGCTGCCCAGCGGCCGGCGCTACGGCGTCGTCGCCGGCACCGCGCGGCTGATCGAGCTGATCCGCGACTTCCGGTTCGACCCGGCGGAGGTCGATTTCCTGCGCCGCACCGGAGTGGTCGACGAGGCGGCGGCGGCCTGGCTCACCGACTACCGCTTCACCGGCGACATCGACGGGTACGCCGAGGGTGAGCTGTTCTTCCCCGGTTCGCCGATCCTGACCGTCTCCGGCGGCTTCGCCGAGTGCGTGGTGCTGGAGACGCTGGCGCTCTCCGTGCTCAACCACGACTGCGCGGTGGCGGCCGCCGCGGCGCGGATGGTCACCGCCGCCCGGGGCCGGGCGCTGATCGAGATGGGATCGCGCCGGGCACACGAGGAGGCGGCGGTGGCGGCGGCGCGGGCCGCGTACCTGGCCGGTTTCCGGTTCACCTCCAACCTCGCCGCCGGCGAGCGCTACGGCATCCCGACGGCGGGCACGGCGGCACACGCGTTCACCCTGCTGCACGACGACGAGCGGGCCGCGTTCGCCTCGCAGGTGGCCACGCTGGGCAAGGACACCACGCTGCTGGTCGACACGTACGACATCAGCCAGGGCATCCGCAACGCGATCGCGGTGGCCGGGCCGGAGCTGCGGGCGATCCGGATCGACTCGGGTGACCTCGCGGTGATCGCGCAGCAGTCCCGGGAACTGCTGGACTCACTGGGCGCCACCGAGACGAAGATCATTGTCTCGGGCGACCTGGACGAGTACTCGATCGCGGCGCTGGCCGCCGAGCCGGTCGACATGTACGGCGCGGGGACGGCAGTGGTCACCGGCTCCGGGGCGCCCACGGCGGGGCTGGTCTACAAGCTCGTCGAGGTCGAGGGCCGCCCGGTGGTGAAGCGCTCCGAGCACAAGGCGACCATCGGTGGGCGCAAGGTCGCGGTCCGCCGGCACAAGCCGACCGGCACCGCCACGGAGGAGATCATCGTCCCCCAGGGTGTGCCCGACCGGCAGGCCAACGACCGGATGCTCCAGCGCTCGTACGTGATCGACGGCGAACCCGTGGGTCTGCCCACCCTCGACGAGTCCCGGGAGCACCTGCGCGAGTGCCTCATCTCCATCCCGTGGGAGGGGCTGAAGCTCTCGGCCGGCGACCCGGCCGTGCCGGTCACTGTCGTACCCGCCGCCTGAGCCCGCTGATCCGACCTCGAAGGGACCCCGATGGCCGACGCGCTGATCATCGTGGACGTGCAGAACGACTTCTGTGAGGGCGGCTCGCTGGCCGTCCCGGGTGGCGCCGGGGTGGCCGCCGGGATCTCCCGGCTGCTCGCCGCCGAGCCGGACCGGTGGCGGCACGTGGTCGCGACGAAGGACTATCACATCGACCCGGGCGCGCACTTCGGCGATCCGCCGGACTTCGTCGAGTCGTGGCCCCGGCACTGCGTGGTCGGCACCAGCGGCTCCGAGTTCCACCCCGAGCTGGAGACCGGTCGGGTCGAGGCGATCTTTCACAAGGGCGAGCACGCGGCGGCGTACTCCGGATTCGAGGGGCACGCCGACGACGGCGAGTGCCTGGCCGACTGGCTGCGTCGGCACGACGTGGACCGGGTCGACGTGGTCGGCATCGCCACCGACCACTGCGTTCGCGCCACCGCGCTCGACGCCGCCCGGGAGGGCTTCGCCACCACCGTCCTGCTGGAGCTGACCGCCGCGGTCGCTCCGGAGACCACCGACGTGGCGCTGCGGGCGATGGACGGCGCCGGCGTGATCCTGCAGGGCGAGCCTGTGATCAGGGCCGCATGAGGCGGTAATTTATTGGCCAATGGTCCACCCTCCGTCGAGGATGTCGCCGGAGGTACGGACCAACGTGAACATGAAGCCTTACCGCGCAGCTCTCGCCCTGCCCGGCCTGCGGTCGCTGCTGCTGGTCGCCGTCCTCGCCCGCATCCCGCTCACCGCGACCGGGGTCACGCTGACCTTCCACGTCGTGCTCGACCTCGACCGGGGCTACGGCGCGGCCGGCCTGGTGGGCGCCGCCATCACCGTGGGCGCTGCGATCGGTGGGCCGCTGCTCGGCCGACTGGTCGACCGGCGTGGTCTGCGTCCGGTTCTGGTGCTCACCGCCATCGCCGAGGCGATCTTCTGGTCCACCGCGCCCACGCTGCCGTACCCCGTGCTGCTGCCGGCCGCCTTCGTGGCCGGCTCCTTGGCCCTGCCCATCTTCTCGGTGGTCCGCCAGTCGATCGCCGCGCTGGTCCCGGAAGATCAACGACGGCCGGCGTACGCGTTGGACTCCATGTCCGTCGAGCTGTCCTTCATGATCGGCCCGGCGCTGGCGGTGGCCCTGGTCACCGCGATCTCGGCGCAGACCACCATGTACCTCGTCGGCGGCGGCATCGTCGCCGCCGGGATCGCCCTGTGGCTGGTGAACCCGCCGATCCGCGGCGCCGCCGAACCCGCCGGCCCACGGCGCCAGGTGCCTCGGCGGGAGTGGCTGACGCCCCGACTGCTCGCCGTGCTGGCGCTCAGCGCCGCCGCCACCCTGGTGCTCGGCGGCACCGACGTCGCGGTGGTCGCCGTCCTGCGGGCCAGCGGCGAGGTCGGCTGGACCGGCGTCGTGCTGGCTGGCTGGGCGATCGCCTCCCTGGCCGGCGGCTTCGCCTACGGGGCGGTGCACCGCTCGCTCTCCCCGCTGGCCCTCACCGCCGCACTCGCGCTCTGCACCATCCCGGTCGGGTTGGGCGGCGCGCACTGGTGGCTGCTCTGCCTGGCGCTGATCCCGGCCGGCGCGCTGTGCGCGCCGACCATCGCGGCCTCCTCCGACGCCGTCAGCCGTCTGGCCCCGGCCGAGGTACGCGGCGAGGCGATGGGCCTGCACGGTTCGGCGGTCACCGTCGGCATCGCGGTCGGCGCACCGCTCGCCGGCGCGGTGATCGACGGCAGCGCGCCGCTCTGGGGCTTCGTGGTGACCGGAGCGCTCGGCGCGCTGGTCACCCTGATCGTGCTCCCCGGCGAGCTGCGCCGCCGTCGCCACGCCGACGCGGCCACCCCGCCGCCGGTCGAGGCCGATCTCGCCCCCGCCGCCCGCTGACTGCCGCTGGCTACCTCGGGCGACGGCCAGTCGCGGCGGGCGATGGTGCCGGTGGCAGGACCCCCTGGAACCTCGGTTGACGGCATGCATACACACACGGATATACCTGTGAGGCATAAATATGTCTCACAGGTATATCGCTCGTCAGTACGGTCGCCTCCGGAAGCCGGCCGAGCGGTGCGACGCCGGCCGCGCAAAGGAGGGCGGGGAGTAGAACGGCGGGAGTTGAGCCCGGCCAGAGCAGGCCATCGCCGAGCGGGGCCATCAGCGCCGAGCGCGCAGCACGGTAGGGCGGACCGTCAGAGCCGGGTCGGACCGGGGCTGGGCCAGCCAGGGCGGGACATGGCGAAGGGCGCCGCTCCCGGTGGTCCCGGGGGCGGCGCCCTTCGTACGGTCGAGCGGGTTGAGCGTCAGTGCCGGTCGATGTCGCTGGCGATGTCCTCGCTGTAGCGAGCGCCGCCATCCGACTCGCTGGTGAGCGGCTTGGAGCCACCCTCCGGCGGGCCGGCCAGGCTCTGACCGGCGGCCAGCTCCGGGAACTTCGCGTCGAACGCCGGCCGCTCGGAGCGGATCCGGGGCATCCGGTCGAAGTTGCGCAGCGGCGGCGGGCTGCTGGTCGCCCACTCCAGCGAGTTGCCGTGACCCCAGGGGTCGTTCACCTCGACCACTGGACCGGTCTTGTACGACTTCCAGCAGTTGTAGATGAACGGCAGCGTGGAGATACCGGTGATGAACGCGCCGACCGTGGAGATCGTGTTCAGCGTGGTGAAACCGTCGCCGGGCAGGTAGTCGGCGTACCGGCGGGGCATGCCCTCGGCGCCGAGCCAGTGCTGCACCAGGAAGGTGGTGTGGAAGCCGATCATGGTGAGCCAGAAGTGCACCTTGCCCAGGCGCTCGTCGAGCATCCGGCCGAACATCTTCGGGAACCAGAAGTAGATGCCGGCGAAGACGGCGAACACGATGGTGCCGAAGAGCACGTAGTGGAAGTGCGCCACCACGAAGTACGAGTCCGACACGTGGAAGTCGAGCGGCGGGCTGGCCAGCAGCACACCGGTGAGACCGCCGAAAAGGAAGGTGACCAGGAAGCCGACCGCCCACAGCATCGGCGTCTCGAAGCTGATCTGGCCCCGCCACATGGTGCCGATCCAGTTGAAGAACTTCATGCCGGTCGGCACCGCGATCAGGTAGCTCAGGAAGCTGAAGAACGGCAGCAGCACCTGGCCGGTGGCGAACATGTGGTGCGCCCAGACGCTCATCGAGAGCGCCGCGATCGCGACGGTCGCGGCGACCAGGCCCTTGTAGCCGAAGATCGGCTTACGGGAGAAGACCGGGATGATCTCGCTGATGATGCCGAAGAACGGCAGCGCCACGATGTAGACCTCGGGGTGCCCGAAGAACCAGAACAGGTGCTGCCAGAGCATCGGCCCGCCGGTCGCCGGGTCGTACACGTGGGCGCCGAGGATGCGGTCCGCAGCGAGCGCGAACAGCGCGGCGGCCAGCAGCGGGAAGACCAGGATCACCAGGAGGCTGGTGACCAGGATGTTCCACGTGAAGATCGGCATCCGGAACATGGTCATGCCGGGCGCACGCAGGGTGAGCACCGTGGTGATCATGTTCACCGCGCCGAGGATGGTGCCCAGGCCGGAGATGGCCAGACCCATGATCCACATGTTGGCGCCGACGCCGGGCGAGTGCTCGACGCTGCTCAGCGGCGCGTACGCGAACCAGCCGAAGTCGGCGGCGCCGCCCGGGGTGATGAAACCGGCGGTCGCCATCGTGCCGCCGAACAGGTACAGCCAGTAGGCGAAGCTGTTCAGGCGGGGGAAGGAAACGTCGGGCGCGCCGATCTGGATCGGCACGATGTAGTTCGCGAAGGCGAACACGATCGGCGTCGCGAAGAACAGCAGCATGATCGTGCCGTGCATCGTGAAGAGCTGGTTGTACTGCTCGGGCGACAGGAACTGCAGCCCGGGTCGGGCCAGCTCAGCCCGCATGATCAGGGCCATCAGGCCGCCGACCATGAAGAACACGAACGCGGTGACCATGTACATGATCCCGATCTGCTTCGCGTCCGTGGTACGCAGCAGCCGCGCGATGGCCGACCCCTTGACCGGCTCCCGGACCGGCCAGGGCCGGGTCACGACCGGCTTGGGTGCGACGGTGGTCACGAGTGGCCTCCGGTTCTCGGTTGTCCCGCTCGGCACACGCTGTTTATCGGCGGGCCGTCATCCGCAAGGAGGATAGTCCCCGGCAGGTCGCAGCGCCGCGTGGGGTGGCGTGACACGATCTACTACGGGCCTACAGCGGGCCGACCAGCAACCGGTAATGCTCCCCGAAGATCCGTCCGCCACGTCCGCGCAGCAGCGGGTCGCGCAGCGCCGGCGGCACGTCCCTGGTCCGGTTGCGGTCCCGGGTCCGGTCGGCCACCCAGCGGGTACGCGGGCGACGACGACTCTCGTACGCCACCAGCGCCGCCTCCACGCTGCCGGCGGCGCGCAGCGACTCGGCCAGCACCACGGCGTCCTCCAGGGCCATCGCGGCACCCTGGGACAGGGTCGGCGCGGTGGCGTGCGCGGCGTCGCCGACCAGCAGCACCCGGCCCCGGTACCAGCGGCCCAGCTCGACCTCGTCGGTGATCCCGGCGTGCACCCGGTCGAGCATCGCCAGCACCTCGGGCACCGGGCCCCGGTAGTCGGCGAAGAGTTCGCGCAGCCGGGCCAGCGGGTCGGCGGGCGGCTCGGTGCCCGCCTCGTCGGCGTAGCAGTGCAGCCGCCCCTCCCCGATCGGCACCAGCAGCAGACCGGAGCGCTGCCCGAGCAGGGCGGTCCAGTCGGTGACGGGCGGGCCGTCACGCAGGACGGCCCGGTAGACGACGTGCCCGGCCGGGCGGGGTGGCCCGCCGAGCGCGGCCAGGGCCCGGACCGAGGAACGCGGCCCGTCGGCGCCGATGACCAGGTCGTACTCGGTGCTGGTGCCGTCGGTGAAGGTGACCCCGACCGCGCGCGGGAGCAGATCGAGTGTGCGGACCTCGGCGCCGTGTCGGACCGCGCCGCCGGCGCCGCTGAGCAGCACCCGGTGCAGGTCCGCCCGGGGCAGCGCCCGGCACTCGCCGACGCCGCCCCAGAGGGCGTCGAGGTCCACCTCGCAGAGGGGCAGCCCAGCGGCGTCGAAGAAGCGCTGCCGGTGGATCACCTGCCCGAGCGGTCGGACCGGGTCGTGCAGGTCCAGCCGGTGCAGCGCGCGGGCGGCGTTGCCGGGCAGGTACAGGCCGGTCTCGGTCGACTCCCCCGGGGGCAGCTTGTCAGTGACGTCCGGTCGGAAGCCCGCCAGGCGCAGGGCCCGAGCCACGGCCAGGCCGGCGATGCCCGCGCCGACGATGAGAATGCGCAGGGGGGAGCTACGCATGGTGGTGTACGCCTCCGGAGGGGGAACGGCACGCGTCGGAGGCAACACGCTACTCGGAGCGATCGGCGCACACCAGAGCCCGATCGGCCCGCCCGAGCGGCTCCTCGGCCGTCCGCGCCGCTTAGCTGGCCGCCCTTGGACGCCCGTTCGGCGGCAGGATGGCAATCCTCACAATTCACCAGTTTGACGCGGGCGGTTGCGCCTCGGTTTCAAGCATGTAAATGTGTCGTTGAGCGTGGGAGCGCTCCCGCACCACCCCACCACAGCCGGCGCCCGGCACGCGCCGAGTCAAGGAGCGTCATGAAACGTCAACTTCGGGCCCTGGCCGCCGCCGGGCTGCTGGTCGCCAGCTCGCTCGTCGCCGTGGCCCTCAGCGGAAGCGCCTCCGCCGACACGCAGATCTGCGAACAGTACGGCTCGACCGTGATCCAGGGTCGCTACGTCGTGCAGAACAACCGCTGGGGCACCTCCGCCCAGCAGTGCATCAACGTCACCAGCAACGGCTTCGAGATCACCACGCAGAACGGCAGCAGCCCCACCAACGGGGCGCCCACGGCGTACCCGTCGATCTTCTTGGGTTGTCACTACACCAACTGCTCCCCCGGCACGAACCTGCCGATCCAGGTGAGCCAGATCAGCAGCGCCACCAGCAGCATCTCCTACCGGTACGTCAGCGGCGCCACCTACGACGCGGCGTACGACATTTGGCTGGACCCGTCGCCCAAGCGGGACGGGGTAAACCAGATGGAGATCATGATCTGGCTCAACCGTCAGGGCCCGATCCAGCCCATCGGCTCGGTGGTCGGCACGACCAACCTGGCCGGCCGGACCTGGGAGGTGTGGCGCGGCAGCAACGGCTCCAACAACGTCATCTCCTACGTCGCGTCGTCCGCGGTCTCCAGCCTGAACTTCAGCGTCATGGACTTCATCAACGACACCCGCAACCGGGGCGCGATCACCAACTCCTGGTACCTGACCAGCATCCAGGCCGGCTTCGAGCCGTGGCAGGGCGGCGTCGGTCTCGCGGTGACCTCGTTCTCGGCCAACGTCAACGGCGGCGGCACCCCGCCCACCAACCCGCCACCGACCACCCCGCCGCCGGGCGGCAGTTCGGGCTGCGCGGTGAAGTACACGGCGAACTCGTGGAACAACGGCTTCACCGCCGACGTGCAGATCACCAACACCGGATCCAGCGCGATCAACGGCTGGACGCTTACCTACAACCTGCCCGGCGGGCAGACGCTCACCAACGCGTGGAACGCCACGGTGAGCCAGAGCGGGTCCGCGGTGACCGCCCGGAACGTGAGCCACAACGGGTCGATCGCACCCGGCGGCACGGCCAGCTTCGGCTACCAGGGCACGCTGAACGGGTCGTACTCGTCCCCGACCAGCTTCTCGCTCAACGGCACCAGCTGCTCCCGCGCCTGAACTGTCGTGGGGGCGGGGGCGCAGCGGGGGGCGCCCCCCCC
>NZ_JBFAPG010000112.1:0-14291 GCF_040675595.1 Micromonospora sp. NPDC049580 | reverse complement strand
CGGGTGCTCCGGGGCCCGATCGTTGCGGGGTACGCCGTCAGGCGGCGGGGACCTCGGCGGTGGTGCGGATGCGGTCGAGCGTCGGGGCGGAGACCGGCGACTTCGCGGTCAGGTACGCCACGAACGCGTCCAGGTCAATCTGGCCGGTGACCTGGTTGGTTCCGGCGGTGAGGGCGCTGAAGCCGTCGCCGCCACCGGCAAGGAAGTTGTTCACCGTCACCCGGTAGGTGGCGGCGGTGTCGACGGCGGTGCCGCCGATGGTGAGGCTGCCCCGGACCACGCGGGTGCCGGCGCACGGGTCGGCGACGGTGCCGGTGGTGCCGGCCGGGTCGACCACGTAGCCGACGGTCGACGACGGGTACAGCGTCCGGCCGGTGACGAACTGCTGTTCCAGTACGCAGTAGAGCTGCGCACCGGTCAGGTCGAGCGTCACCAGGTTGTTGGCGAACGGCTGTACCGTGAACGCCTCCTCGTAGGTGACCGGGCCGGCGTTGAGGTCGGCCCGGACCCCACCCGGGTTCATGAAGGCGGCGACCGCATTCTGCTCGTCATCGGTGGCGGCGAGCTGCGCGTCGGCGATCAGGTTGCCCAGTGGCGACTCGCCCAGGGTCGTACCGAAGAGGGTTTCCTGGGTCTTGGTGATCGCGGTGGTGGTCTCGCCGACCTGGCGGCCGGCGACCGGGCCGAGCACCGTCTTGTACTTGTCGATCAGGGCGGTCTGCTTCGGGTCCTTGGCGACGTCGCGGGTGACCACGACGTTGTTCGCGGAGGCCGAGAGCACGTCCCCGGAGCGGCGGTCGATCTTCAGGTCGATGTCGGTGACCAGGCGGCCGAACGAGCTGGCGCTGGTGACCAGCTTGCCGTTGATGTTGCAGTTGTACGCCTGGTGGGTGTGGCCGCTGACGACCACGTCGATCGACGGGTCCATCCGGTTGGCGATGTCCACGATGGGCCCGGTCATGCCGACGCAGTCGTTGATGCCACCGGTCGCCGCCTGGGCGCCACCCTCGTGCAGCAGCACGACGATCGTCTCCACGCCCTTGCGGCGCAGCTCGCGGGCGTACCGGTTGGCGGTCTCCGCCTCGTCGGCGAAGGTGAGGCCCGCGACGCCCTGCTGGCTGACGATCTGCGGGGTGCCCTCCAGGGTCATCCCGATGAAGCCGACCTTGACGCCCTGCACCTTGTGGATCGCGTACGGCGCCATGAGCGGCTTGCCGGTGGCGGTCTTGAAGGCGTTGGCGGACAGGTACTGGAAGCTGGCGCCCCGGTACGGGGTGCCGTCGGCGCAGCCGTCGACCGGGTGGCAGCCGCCGTTCTGGATCCGCAGCAGCTCGGCGGCGCCCTCGTCGAACTCGTGGTTGCCGACGCTGGCGTAGTCCAGCCCGGCCATGCTCAGCGCCTCGATGGTCGGTTCGTCGTGGAACGCGGCGGAGAGCAGGGGGGACGCGCCGATCAGGTCACCGGCGGCGACGGTGATGGTGTTCTTCTTCTTGGCGGCGGCGCGCAGCTCGGCCAGGTGGGTCGCGAGGTATTCGACGCCTCCGGCGGGCTGCCCGGCGATGGTGCCGCTGGAGCCGGTCGGGGGTTCGAGGTTGCCGTGGAAGTCGTTGAGCGCCAGCAGGGTGACGTCGACCGGCTTCGGTCGCGCGTCGGCCTGCTCGGGGGTGGTGGCGACCGCGCCGAGCGCTGCCACCGCGAGCGCGGTCAGGCCGACAGCGGCCCGACGCATCCCGGGTATGGACATGGAACTCCTCGTGAGAATCGGCGCGTGCGGTGGCCGGCCTGTGGGTCGAGCGGCCGCCGTCGACGCCGTCGGAAGGATCGATCACGCTTGCGGGCGGTTGGGGCGTCGCCCGCCCGGCCAGCCTCTCATCCGGACGCTCACAGGTCGAGCCGAGCAGCACAGCAGAGCTGCGAATACACCGATTGGTCCACCATCGGTCACCGACCACATCTCGTCGATCGACGTCCGCGGCGAACGCCGCCGGCCGGTCGACCGGCGGCGTCCGCTTGCTCAGCAGGAGGTGTAACTGCCCTTGCTGCCCCAGGAGCAGGAGTCGATCTGCTTCCCGGCCGAGTCGCGCAGGTACGCGCTGTCGCCGGTGTTGTTCCAGATGTACGCGCCGGACCCCCAGTAGCGGTGGGTCGACGTGTTCTTGCCCTTTCCAGTGTGGATGTAGACACTCGCTCCGGCGGCGAGGCGGACGTCGCCACTGAAGGTGTAGACATGGCGCGCCTTGTCCCGCAGCGTCCAGGACTTCAGGTTGATGGTGCTCGACCGCCGGTTGGTGAGGCGGACGTACTCCGCGTTCAGGCTGGAATTCGAGCGGTTGTCGCTGCCGGGCGAGTTGTAGTAGACCTTGGTGATCTGCACCGACGGAGTCGCGGCCTGCGCCGGTCCGGCGGTGGCCAGCGTGGCAGCGAGCGTCCCGGCGAGCGCGAGCGCGAGACCGATCATCTTCTTCGTCATTCCGTCTCCTCACTCCGTGCGCCGGCCGACGAACGCCGACGCAGTCGTTCCACGTGTGACGTGGAGCGCTGACGCTAGCGGCGGGACGGGGCGGGCGTGGCCAGCGAGGAGGACGCGTCGCCAACTCGATCCGGGCGGTGGAGCGTGGTGCGCCGGTCGGTGCGCGGCGACGCTGCCCGGCAGTTCGGACCGGTCGACCTTCGGACGCGTCCGGACTCTCACCGGCCCGTCCATCCGGTCCGATGATCTCGTCGGTCGATCCGGCCGGTGGATCATCGCCGCCGATCCGGGCGGAAGCCGGGCTTGGCCGGTCAGCCGGTGGTGAGCGCGTCGCGGACCAGAGTCGTCACCGCGTCGAGGGGCCAGCCGTCCGCGACTCCGGGGCGCTGTGCCAGGTAGTCGGCGATCCGCTCGGCGGCCCAGCCGTGTGACTCGTGCAGCCCTCGGGCGATCATGCGCAGGTAGGCCGGTGCCGGTGGCCGGCACCGCACGGCCGACGCCGGCTCGGGGGCGGTGAAGGTGAGCAGCGGGACGCCGGCGCGCAGGCCGGGGCAGATCAGGGTCTCGTAGCGGCCGGGGCCGAGCGTCGCCCGCCCCTCGGCGACGGCGGTGTCGACTGCCGCGCCGGCCGCCGGGACGAGGTCGGCGGTGTCGCCGGTCGGGCGGTACATCTCCTGAGCGGCGATGTCGGTGAACTGCTCGATGGTGACCAGGTAGGCCCGTGCGGCGGCCTCGCCCGGCAGCTGCGGGTCATAGAACGCCATCCCGCCGGTCCACGCGCCGGACTCGCCGGCGAAGTAGATCCCGCCGGGCAGCCACACCGGCGCCGACCGGCTCGGTGGGCGAGGGTCGCGGCAACCCGGGTACGTCCGCCGGCCGCCGGGCGGGCAGCCGCCGACGATGTACCAGGCCAGCCGGGCGGCGTGCATGTTCGAGCCGTACGCGACGTACCAGACGGTGCCGGGCATGGGCGCTGCGATCAGAAGCCGCAGGTCTGGCCGGCCGAGTGGCTGACCTGCACGACATGGGTCACGCAGCCGTCGGGCTCGATGCGGTGCAGCAGGAAGGCGGTCGGCTCGGCGACCCAGCCGATCACCTCGTCCGTGGCCATCGTGAGGGTGCTCTGCTTCCAGGTGCTGGGCGCCACGGTGAGCACCGTGCCCGCGTACCCCACGGTGACCGTGCGGTGCAGGTGCCCGGCGGCGACCCGCACGACGTGCCGGTGCCGGCCGACCACCTCGGCCAGCGCGGGCCCGTCGGCGAGCCGGATGGTGTCCGCCGCCGGGATGCCGACCGCGACCGGCGGGTGGTGCAGGAAGATCGCGGCGGGCACGTCGGGCCTACCGGAGAGCACGCCGTCGAGCCAGCCGAGCTGCTCCTCGCCCAGGTTGCCGCCGCCGCTGCCGGGGGTGAGCGAGTCGAGCACGACGACTGTCGCCGCCTCGTGGTCGACGTGGTAGTAGGCGGAGAACCCGCCGCCGAGCCAGGGCGTGCCGCCGAACGCGTCGAGCAGCGACTCCCGGTCGTCGTGGTTGCCGGCGGCCAGGTACACCGGAAGCGGGAACCGGCCGATCAGGTCGCGCAGCGCGGCGTACTCGTCGGGTCGGCCGTGGTCGACCAGGTCGCCGGTGATGACCACGCAGTCGGGTCGCGGGCGCAGGGCCAGCACCCGGCCGAGCGCCCGGTGCAGCCCGGCGGCGGGCTCGGCGGCGAGCAGGCCGGTGGTCACGTGCGGATCACTGAGCTGGGCGATGAGCATGAGTGCTCGCCTCCTCGGCGACGGGAGTTCCACGCTATCGCCCGCCGCCTCTTCCCACAGGCTGCGTCCACAGCCTGTGGATAGCACATGTGTACGAAGCCCGGAGGGTTCCCTCAGCGTGGGTACGCTTGATCGCGCAGACCCTCCCCTACCTGGAACGACGTGCGAGTGGATCATCAGCGAGTCATCCGTGACGTCACCGTCCGCCTGTCGATGGCGTCGACCGCGCCGGAGGCCTGTCGGCGGACGGTCGCCGCGCTGTCGCGCCACACCCCGGCCACCATCTCGGTGCTGCTCGAGGCCCACGACCGGCTGCGCTGCGTGGCGGCGACCGGCGCGTGGCAGGTCTTCGCGACCGTCCCGGCGCGCACCGGGATCGTCGGCCGGGTGTACGCCACAGACGTCGCGGCGGTGGTCCCGGACGTCACCGCCGACCCGGACTACCTTCCGGTACGCCCGGACGTGACAGCTGAGCTGTGCGTGCCGGTGCGCGACCCGGCGGGCCGGGTGATCGGCGTACTGGACCTGCAGTGGAGTGGGCCTGTCGACCTGGAGCCGTGGCGGGAGACCGCGCAGCGGCTGGCGGCCCGACTCGGCGCCCGCATCGCCGCAGTGGGCGGCCCTCCGTCAGAGAGCCGGAGCGAGAAGCTGCTCCGGCACGCCGCCGCGCTCTCCGCCGCGCCGACCGAGGAGGCCGTGATCGGCGCGGCGACCTCCGCCGCCCGGGAGGTGTCCACCCTCTCCACAGCGGTGCTGCTGACCGGCGGCCCGGAGGGCGCCCAGCTCGGGCCGCCGCCGCTGGCCGGGTGCGAGTTGGAGACCCGCATCCGGGCGGAGTTGGCCGAGGCGGGGCCGGAGGCTCTCGGCCGGATGCTCGAGCGGGCGCACCGGTACGGCGCCGGGTACACGCTGGGCGAGGCGGGGCACCCGCCGACCGAGGACTACCGGCCGCTGACCCGGGCCGGGGTACGCACGCTGATCGCCGTTCCGATGGGTCCGCCGGACGCGGGTGGGGCGCTGCTCGTCGCCGACGAGCGGGCGCTGCGGCCGGACCCGACCACGGTCAGCCTCATGGAGCTGCTCGCCGGGCAGGTGTGGACCAGCCTGGACCGGCTGCGCACGCTCGTCCGGCTGCGGGAGCAGGCCAGCTCGGACCCGCTGACGGGGCTGCGGCACACCGGCCCGTTCGGGCAGCGGATCGCGGCGGCCACCCCGGGGCGTACGGCTCTGCTGGCGATCGACGTGGACGGCTTCAAGACGGTCAACGACACGTACGGCCATCAGGCTGGCGACCAGGTGCTGGTCGGGCTCGCCCGGGCGCTGGAGGGGGCGTTGCGGCACGGCGACGAGCTGTACCGGATCGGCGGCGACGAGTTCGTCGCGGTGATCGAGGTGAGCCGTCCGGAGGAGGCGGTCCGGATCGCCGAGCGGTTGACCGAGGCGGCTCGACGGACCGGTCGCACGATCAGCGTCGGCGTCGCGTTGCCCCGCCCCGGCGAATCCCCCGATGGCACCCTGCGAAGAGCCGACCAGGCCCTCTACGCGGTGAAGCGCCAGGGCCGGGACGGAGTCCACCTGGCCGCGGCGTGAACCCTCCCGCCGATCCTGCGCTTCCGGTCGCCGTCTTGTCGCTCCGATCCCTTGTGCCGGCGCAGACACCGCGAGATCGCCGCGGGGGGTCAGGCGGTGCGGAGTTCCTTGGCGAGGAGTTCGGCGATCTGGGCGGTGTTGAGGGCCGCGCCTTTGCGGAGGTTGTCGCCGGTGACGAAGAAGTCGAGGGCGCGCGGATCGTCCAGGGCGCGGCGGATCCGGCCGACCCACGACGGGTCGGTGCCGACCGCGTCGATCGGCATCGGGAACTCACCGGCGGCGGGGTCGTCGACCAGGATCACGCCGGGGGCGTTGCGCAGCGCCTCGCGGGCGCCCTCCGCGTCGACCTCGGTGGCGAAGACCGCGTGCACGGCCACCGAGTGGCCGGTCACCACCGGCACGCGCACGCAGGTGGCGCTGACCTTGAGGTCGGGCAGGCCGAGGATCTTCCGCGACTCGTTGCGGATCTTCATCTCCTCCGACGACCAGCCGCCGTCGGCCGACGAGCCGGCCCAGGGCACCACGTTGAGCGCCAGCGGCGCCGGGAACGGGCCGAGGTCGTCGCCGACCGCCTGGCGGACGTCGCCGGTGCGCGAGCCGAGCGCGCGATCCCCGGCGACCTTGGCGAGTTGATCGTGCAGGATGTCCACGCCGGCCTGACCGGCGCCGGAGACCGCCTGGTAGGAGGCGAGCACCAGCTCCCGCAGACCGTACTCGCGGTGCAGGGGCGCGACCGCGACGATCATCGCGAGGGTGGTGCAGTTGGCGTTCGCGATGATGCCCCGGGGCCGGTTGCGGACCTGCTCGGGATTGATCTCCGGAACGACCAGCGGGACGTCCCGGTCCATTCGGAAGGCGCCGGAGTTGTCCACCGCGATCGCGCCACGGGCGACGGCGATGGGCGCCCACTCGGCGGAGACCTCGTCGGGCACGTCGAACATCGCCACGTCGACCCCGTCGAACGCCTCCGGGGTCAGCGCCTGGACGACGAGCTCCTCGCCCCGGCAGCGCACCCGCTTCCCGACCGAACGCTCGGAGGCGAGAAGCCGGATCTCACCCCAGACGTTGCGACGTCCGCTGAGCAACTCACACATCACGGTGCCGACGGCACCTGTCGCTCCGACCACGGCGAGGGTGGGCAGCGCCGTCATCGGCGCTACCTACCCGTCCCGGCGTAGACCACGGCTTCGGTGTCGCCGCCCAGCTCGAACTGATCGTGGATGGCGCGGACCGCGGCGTCGAGGTCGGTGTCCCGGCAGACGACGGAGACGCGGATCTCGGAGGTGGAGATCATCTCGATGTTGACCCCGGCAGCGCCCAGCGCGGCGAAGAAGCCGGCGGCCACGCCGGGGTGCGAGCGCATGCCGGCGCCGATCAGGGAGACCTTGCCGACGTGGTCGTCGTAGAGCAGGCCCTTGAACTTGACCGGCTCCTGGATCTTGCTGAGCGCGGCCATCGCGGTCGGGCCGTCGGCCTTGGGCAGCGTGAACGAGATGTCCGTACGGCCGGTGCCCTCGGTGGAGACGTTCTGCACGATCATGTCGATGTTGATCTCGGCGCCCGCGACGGTGTCGAAGATCCGCGCGGCGGCACCCGGCTCGTCGGGCACCCCGACGATCGTGATCTTGGCCTCGCTGCGGTCGTGCGCGACCCCGGTGATCAGTGCCTGCTCCACGGAAAGGTCCTCCATCGATCCGGTGACCATCGTGCCGGTGTTGGTCGAGTATGACGAACGGACGTGGATCGGCAACCCCGCCCGGCGGGCGTACTCCACGCTACGCAGGTGCAGCACCTTCGCGCCGCACGCGGCCAGCTCCAGCATCTCCTCGTAGGTGATGTCCTTGATGTGCCGGGCGTTGGGAACGATCCGCGGGTCGGCGGTGAAGATGCCGTCCACGTCGGTGTAGATCTCGCAGACATCGGCGTGCAGCGCGGCGGCGAGCGCGACGGCCGTGGTGTCCGAGCCGCCGCGGCCCAGCGTGGTGACGTCCTTGGTGTCCTGCGAGACGCCCTGGAAACCGGCCACGATGACCACCGAGCCCTCGTCGAGCGCGCCCTTGAGCCGCCCCGGGGTGACATCGATGATCCGCGCCCGGCCGTGCACCGAGGTGGTGATCACACCGGCCTGCGAGCCGGTGAACGAGCGGGCTTCGTACCCCAGGTTGTGGATGGCCATGGCCAGCAGGGCCATGGAGATCCGCTCCCCGGCGGTGAGCAGCATGTCCAGCTCGCGGCCCGGCGGCAGCGGGCTGACCTGGTTGGCCAGGTCGAGCAGCTCGTCGGTGGTGTCCCCCATCGCGGAGACCACCACCACCACGTCGTCGCCGGCCTTGCGGGCGGCGACGATGCGCTCGGCCACCCGCTTGATCCGCTCGGCGTTGGCGACGGAGGACCCGCCGTACTTCTGCACCACGAGTGCCACGACGGTGCACTCCCTCCCAGTGACCCTGAGCGTGCCGACGCCGCCGGAACCGGGGCCGGCGGCGCGTGTCAGACCCCATGAGGGTATCGGGCGGGCCACGGCGGCGGGTCGGGTGATCCCACGATCCGGCCCGCGCGGCCGTGCGGGCAACGCGGGCGGCCAGGTCCGCGAGTTCGGGCGGTACGCCGAAAGGCCGCGCCCGACACGCCGGGGCGGACGGCTGCACGCCGCTGCCCGCGCCTGGCCCGCACCCACCAGAATGGGCCGGTGCCCGTCCTCTTTCGCTCGGCCGGCCGCGTGCTCGGGCCGCTCGTGTTCGCCCTGCCGGCAGTCCTGGTCTCCTGCACCAGCGAGCGGCCTCCGCCTCCGCCGCCAGCCGACCCCGGCCCGGTCGAGGTGGACGCCACCCGGGACGAGCTGGCCGCCCTGGCCGCCGCCGCACAGGATCGCCACCTGGTGGCGCGCTACGTGTTCACCCGGACCGGCCAACCGGACCGCAGCATCGTGTTCACCAGCGCGAACGACGGCAGTTGGCGGGTCGACGTGCCGGGCGGGGCGCTGGGTGGCACCGCCGACGTCTCGCTGGCCGCGACCGGCGACGGGCTGTTCCAGTGCGCGCTGCCCTCGACCGGTCACCCGGAGCCGGCGCGCTGCGTACGCCTCGGCGAACGTGACGACGCCCTCCCGCGCCGGCTGGACCCCCGGATCCAGCATCCGCTCACCGACTGGCTGGACGTGCTGACCGACCGGCGCGCGCCGCTCGCGGTGGCCCTGGCCGCCACGCCCAAGGGGCTGACCGGCACCTGCTACTCGGTCGACTCCACCTCCGCCTCGCTGAACGCGCCGTTGGACGTCGGCATCTACTGCTACGACACCGACGGCACGCCGACCGGCGTCCGGACCGACGCCGGCACGCTGCGGCTGGCGGCCCCGCCCGGCCCGGCGCCCGCCACCGTGCAGCTCGCCGGGCCGGTGGTGGTGGACGCGGAACCCCTCGACACCGCGGCCCCTCCGACGCCCGATCCGACACTCAGCCCGAGCGCGGGAACGTCCTGATCTTCATCCCGTTACGGGTGCTTTTGCCCACATCCCGCAGGCCCACGTTGAGTAGCGAATCACCCATACAGGACGATTCTCGGCATGGCTGACCTGACCCCGCTGCTCGCCTTCCGCTGGAGCCCTCGGGCCTTCGACCCGAGCGCCACCCTGACCTCGGACGAGGCGGCGTCGCTGCTGGAGGCCGCGCGGTGGGCGCCGTCGGCGGACAACGGGCAGCCCTGGCGGTTCGCCCTCGGCCACCGGGACGACCAGAACTGGAAACGGATCCTGATCAACCTTCCCGCCGACGACCAGGGCTGGGCCCGGCACGCCGCGACCCTGGTGGTCGGCGCGCACACCGGCGGCGACGCCGAGCGGGCCGCGTACGACCTCGGTCAGGCGATCGCCCACCTGACCCTGCAGGCCACCGCGCTCGGTCTGCACGTCCGCCAGCTCGTCCGCTTCGACCGGGCCGGCCTCGCCGCCGAACTCGACCTGCCCGGCGGCGTCCGACCGCTTGTGGTCGCCGCCGTCGGTCGGCTCGGAGATCCCTTCGCCCTCCCGGCCGAGCTGCGCGCCCGGGAGACCGGCCTGCGGCACCGCCGGCCGGTCGCCGACCTGCTGCTCGCCTGATCACCTGATCGGGTCAGCCGCCCCGCTGGCCCGCAGCAGAACCCCCGCGGCGTCGGTGTTGCGGTAGAGCACATGCCGACCCTGTCGGGACCGGCCGACCAGGCCGGCGGCGTGCAACGCGGCCAGGTGCTGCGAGACGTTTCCGGCCGACATCCCGGTGAGCCGGGCCAGGTCGGTGGTGGTGGTGGCCGTGTCGAGCAGGTGCAGCAGCGCGGCGCGGCCGGGGCCGATCACCCGTGCCAGCGGGTCGCCAGGCGGTGGCGCGGTCGCCTCCCAGAGCGTCCCGACCGCCCGGACCGGGTACGCGGCGGCCGGCAACGAGTCCTCCAGCAGGTTCCACAGCACCCGACGTTCGCTGAACACCGTCGGGTTCAGCGCCAACCCACGGTCCCGCAGGTCGAAGTCCCGCGCGAACGGGTCGTCGCTGACCACCCGGTCGCCGAGCCAGCGCAGGCTCGGGTGGAGCTGCTCGAAGAACCGTCCGGCGCCGTTCTCGGCGAGCTGTGCGGCCCGGTACGCCACGTCGGCGTCGAGCAGCGCGCGCATGCGCGGCCAGTCCGGGGCGATGGCCTCGTCGTACCAGACCCGCACCGCGTCGACGAGCTGCGGCAGCAGCCCCCAGGGGTCGGCGAGCAGCGCCCGCCCGAACGGACTGAGCGGCCGGCGCGGGGTGGTCGCCAGCAGGTCCTGGACCACCACGGCCGGCGGTGTCGCGGCGATCTGGTCGAGCTGCTCGGTCATCTCCACGTTGGGTCGGGCCGCCGGGGTGAGGAAGTCCGGCAGCCAACTACGCGGCCGGGCCAGCTCCACCAGCGGTCGGACCCGGACGGCCACCTCGGGCCGACGCATGGTCACCCGGGCGCGGTCGATCCAGGGCAGGTGCACCGCGTGGTAAACGGGGCTGGCCAGCGCCCACATGCTCATTACCGTCTCGTTGACCGGCGACACGGCGAGCCGCACTCTCGCGACGTCGGCCAGGCTGAATCGCAACTCGGACACGCGCCCTCCCCGGGAGCAGGATTCGGTCCAGCCTAAAAGGCTCGACCGATCTATTCGGTCCCGGTTCACTTCTCGGCCATGGGGGCCAGAGAAACCATCCGCACCGCTGTCCAGAACGTCGTACCGCCGGCCGGGCTGACCCGCGCGCTGGCCGTGCAGGCCATGGTCTACGCCGTCGGCAGCGGCCTGTTCCACGCTGGCAGCGCCGTCTTCTTCACCCGGGCGCTGGGGCTCAGCGCCGCCCAGGTCGGGCTGGGCCTGTCCATCTCGGCGGGGGTGTCACTGCTGGGCACGGTGCCGCTGGGCGGGCTCACCGACCGGTACGGACCGCAGCGGGTCTGGGTGGTCGGGCTGGTGCTGGACGCGGCGCTCTTCGCGTCGTACCCGTTCGTGGGTGGCTTCGCCGGTTTCCTCGCCGTGGTGGTGGCGCTGGCGGCGGTGGACGCGTCGACAGGCGTGGCCCGCCAGGTCTACTCGATCAACGCGCTCCCGCCCGCCGAACGGGTCACGGCGATGGCGTACCAGCGCTCGTCGCTGAACGTCGGATTCGGGCTGGGCGCGGTGATCAGCGGTCTGGTGCTGGCCGTGGACACGATCGAGGCGTACCGGGCGATGGTCTGGTTCATCGCGACGGTCTTCCTGGTCACGGCCCTGTTCGTCCGGCGACTGCCCCGGCTGCCGCAGGTCGCCCGACCGGAGGAGCCGATGAGCCGGCTCGCCGTGCTGCGGGACCGCCCGTTCATGACGGTGTCCCTGCTCTCCGGGTTGCTCACCGCGCACCAGACGCTCTACCTGACGGTGCTGCCGCTCTGGATCCTCACCCACACCGACGCCCCGAAGACGCTGATCGCCGCCTTGGTGCTGCTCAACACGGTCCTGATCGTGCTGCTCCAGGTACGCGTCAGCCGGGGCGCCGACACCGCTGCGGGCGCGGCGCGGGCCTCCCGCCGCGGTGGCCTGCTGATCGCCCTGTCCTGCCTGGTCCTGCCGATCTCCGGGGTCACCCGTGGCGCGCTCACCGTGGTGGTGCTGGTGGCCGGCGCGATCCTGCTGATCCTCGCCGAGCTGATCGACTCGGCGGGCGCCTGGGGGCTCATCGCCGCCCTGCCGCCGGCCGCCCAGCGCGGCGCGTACGTGGGGGCGTTCGAGCTCGGCAGACAGGTGCACTACCTGATCGCCCCGGCCGGGTTGACCGCGCTTGCCGTCAGCACCGGCGGCTGGGGTTGGTTACCGACGGCAGCGATCTTCGTGCTGGTCGGAGCGGCGATCGTGCCCGCCGTGGCCTGGGCCGAACGGACGCCGAGGCTGGGTGCCGAGGTCCAGGAGCAGACCATGACGCCGGTCCCATAGTCCGGACCGGCCTTTCCACCCCCGGTTCCATCACGTAGGGTGACCTGGTCATGTGGCGGGCGCTTCTTCTCCTTAGCCGCCGCGACGGGGCCTGACCGGCCGGCACCTCGTCGCGGAGTCGCATCGCGCCGTCCAGCACATCTGAGTTTCCTCTCGGCACCGCCGCGCACCGTCGCCCGGCACCTCGCCGACACCTTCCGATCTGCTGACGCCACATGTTCCAGGGAGCACTCTGAGATGGCTCAACCTGTCACCGACGCCGAGACCGATCCGATCGCCCGGCAGCGCCCCAGCCGGATGCCGAACCACCGCTACCAGCCCTACCGGGAGCAGTTCCGGATCGACCTGCCGGATCGCACCTGGCCCACACGCACCGTCGAGGCCGCCCCGCGCTGGTGCGCGGTGGATCTCCGGGACGGCAACCAGGCGCTGATCGACCCGATGTCGCCCGAGCGCAAGCGGCGGATGTTCCAGCTGCTGGTCCAGATGGGCTACAAGGAGATCGAGGTCGGCTTCCCGTCGGCCAGCCAGACCGACTTCGACTTCGTCCGGCAGCTCATCGAGCAGGACATGATCCCGGACGACGTCACCATCCAGGTGCTCACCCAGTGCCGGGAGCACCTGATCGACCGGACGTTCGAGTCGCTGCGCGGCGCGAAGCGGGCCATCGTGCACTTCTACAACTCGACCTCCACCCTCCAGCGGCGGGTGGTCTTCGGTCTGGACAAGGACGGCATCGCCGACATCGCCACCACCGGTGCGCGGCTCTGCCAGAAGTACGCGGAGATCCACACCCCGGACACGGAGATCTTCTACGAGTACTCGCCGGAGTCGTACACGGGCACCGAGCTGGAGTACGCGCTGGAGGTCTGCTCCCGGGTGATCGACGTGATCGACCCGACGCCGGACCGGCCGCTGATCATCAACCTGCCGGCCACCGTCGAGATGGCGACCCCGAACGTGTACGCCGACTCGATCGAGTGGATGCACCGGCACCTGCCGCGCCGGGACAGCATCGTGCTCAGCCTGCACCCGCACAACGACCGGGGCACCGGGGTGGCCGCCGCCGAGCTGGGCCTGCTGGCCGGCGCGGACCGGATCGAGGGCTGCCTGTTCGGCAACGGCGAGCGCACCGGCAACGTCGACCTGGTGACGCTGGGGCTCAACCTCTTCTCCCAGGGCATCGACCCGATGATCGACTTCTCGAACATCGACGAGATCCGGCGGGCCGTCGAGTACTGCAACCAACTCCCGGTGCACGAGCGCCACCCGTACGCGGGCGACCTGGTCTACACCGCCTTCTCCGGCTCCCACCAGGACGCCATCAAGAAGGGCTTCGACGCCCTCGCCGCCGACGCGAAGGCGGCCGGCGTGCCGATGGACGAGCACACCTGGGCGGTCCCGTACCTGCCGATCGACCCGAAGGACCTGGGCCGCACCTACGAGGCGGTCATCCGGGTCAACTCGCAGTCCGGCAAGGGCGGCGTCGCGTACATCATGAAGAGCGAGCACCAACTGGACCTGCCCCGCCGACTCCAGATCGAGTTCTCCGGGGTCGTGCAGCAGGTCACCGACCACGACGGCGGCGAGGTCGACCCGCGCGCCATGTGGGAGATCTTCGCGACGCACTACCTGCTCGACCACCAGCCCGACCCGGCGGTCCGGTTCGCCGGCTACACGATCGGCACCACCGACGGCAAGGTCGAGATCGAGGCACAGGTCGGTGTGGGCGGCGAGCAGCGGTCGCTCACCGCGGTCGGCAACGGCCCGATCGACGCGTACGTCAACGCGCTCGGTTCGGTCGGGGTGGGCGTCCGGGTGCTCGACTACCACGAGCACGCGCTGTCCTCCGGTGGGGACGCGCAGGCCGCCGCCTATGTGGAGTGCGAGGTGGACGGTCGGACGGTCTGGGGTGTCGGCACCGACGCCAACATCGTCACCGCGTCCATCAAGGCGGTCACCAGCGCCGTCAACCGCGCCCGCGGCTGACCTGGCTGAGGGAGGGCACCGGGTGCCCTCCCACAGCCCCG
>NZ_JBFAPG010000111.1:0-14491 GCF_040675595.1 Micromonospora sp. NPDC049580 | reverse complement strand
GCGGGGCCTGGGCGAAGGCGGCCCAGGCCGCCGGGGGGAACAGCAGGGCCGGACCGGCCGGGTCCTTGGAGTCGCGGACGGCCACCAGCTGGGGGATCGTGGCCACCTCCACGCAGGCGCCCTCATCGCCGCTGCGGCTGCTCTTGCGCCACGCCGCCGTGGCCAACGCCGCTGTGATCGTCGGTGTCATCGGTCCTACCGTCCCTTCAGGACTGACAGGAGCATCGCCCGGCTGTCCGCCGGGCTGAGCGCCACGCTGCGCAGATGCTCCATGATCTTGGTGCAGGTACGCGTCTCGCCCGCGCGGTCGAGGATCATCTGACCGGCGACCGTCTCCACCGACGCGATGATGGGGTCCTCCGGGTCGGCGAACTCCAGGATGTGCAGCGAGCCCCGGGTGCCCCGGTGGTAACCGGCGGAGAGCGGGATCACCTGGACGGTGATGTTCGGCAGTTCGGCCATCTTGACGAGGTGCCGTAGCTGGCCGTTCATCACCGACTGGTCACCGACCGGGCGCAGCAGCGCGCCCTCGTCGATGATCGCGTCGAGGATGGGTGGAGTGTCGGCGGTGAGCCGCACCTGGCGGTCGAGTCGGACCTTGACCCGCTGCTCCACCAGCTCGTCGCCGAGGGTGTGCGGGCCGCCGCGCATCACGCCGCGGATGTAGTCCGCGGTCTGCAGCAGGCCGGGCACCACCGAGGGCTCGAAGTTGGCGATGGCGGTGGCCTCCGCCTCCAGGGCGATGAAGTCGATGGTGCGTGGGTCGAGCAGGTACGAGTACGACACCCACCAGCCCGGCTTGCGGGCGTCCTTGGCGAGCTGCACCGCGGCGGCCACCTCCTCGGAACCCACTCCGTACGAGGTGAGCAGGGCGCGCACGGTGGCCGGGTTGATCAGCGTCTGGGCGTTCTCGTAGCGGGAGAGGGTGCTGCGGGTGCTGTTGATCTCATCCGCGGCGGTCTCCAGCGTCAGCCCGGCGGCTTCCCGGTATTGACGCAGGGCGATGCCGAGTCGGCGGGCGCGGGCGGTCTTCGGGGCCATGCATCGATGGTCGCACACATTTATGGGAACGGGTACATGAGAGAAGGTGGATGAGAGTTGCATTCATGGCTGTAGACGTGTCAATCTGTCATCGCGTCCTCACCGCCGGTTGTCGTGGCGACGGTGGTGGTGAGCGACCGGAGGGGATAGGGCGCGCGGCGATCGGGTTTCTCCCCCGTACCCGATCGTCGCGTGCCGTCCGTTGCAGCCCGCCGGAAGGAGACGACGTGCATACCGGTTCGAAGTCTCTCGCCCCGCAGCGCGAGGGTCGGCGATGACCCGCTTTCTGGTCGTTCTCACCGACGTGCGTCCCGTCGAGGGCATCGACCGCAACGAACGCGTCGCTCCCGAGCGCCGCCGCCAGGTGGTCGGCGCCAGCAGCAGGGAGGCCGCCGACCGGATCGCCGGAGCCTTCATGGCGCTGGGCATGGTGCGGGCCGGGCGGCAGCGGGTGAAGGTGATCGCGGTCGGCCGCCGGCACGCCGGGGACTGACCGGCCTCGAACATTCCGTCACGCACCGTATATGCTCTGTTGACCGATTGCCGTGTCGCTTCGGGGCTCGCCGGGTATCGCCGCGCCTGATCGCCACGCACAGTAAGGTCAACCGGGTGAGCGCCACCGGCGAGCACGACCAGCCGCAGTCGCGTACGAAGAGGTGACCGGAGTGACCACCCCAGGCAAGACCCGCGTGGCGATCGTCTTCGGCGGCCGCAGCCCGGAGCACGGCATCTCCTGCGTCAGCGCCGGCAGCGTGTTCGCCGCACTCGACCCGGACGAGTACGAGGTCGTGCCGGTGGGCATCACCCGCGCCGGCCAGTGGGTGCTGACCAGCGGGGACCCCGCCCAGCTCGCCATCAACGCCCGCCAGCTCCCGGAGATCACCGCCGAGTCCGGCGAGGACATCGTGCTGCGCGCCGACCCGACCGGGAACGGGCTGATGGTGCTCGACCCGACCGAGGGCCCCCGGGCGCTGGCCGACGTGGACGTGGTCTTCCCGGTCCTGCACGGCACGTACGGCGAGGACGGCACCATCCAGGGCATGCTGGAGATGGCCGGCATCCCCTATGTGGGGGCGAACGTGTTCGCCTCCGCCGCCGCCATGGACAAGGAGTTCACCAAGAAGCTCTGCGCGGTCGAGGGCATCCCGGTCGGCACGTACGCGGTGCTGCGTAACGGGATGACGCTGAGCGAGCAGGACAAGGAGCGGCTCGGACTGCCGGTCTTCGTCAAGCCGTCCCGCGCCGGCTCGTCGTTCGGCATCACCCGTGTCACCGACTGGGCCGAGCTGGACACTGCGGTCGCCACTGCCCGGCAGTTCGACCCGAAGGTCATCATCGAGGCCGCGATCGTCGGCCGCGAGATCGAGTGCGGCGTGCTGGAGGGCGAGGCAGGCGGTGCCCCCGAGGCGTCCGTGCTGGCCGAGGTGCGGGTCGTCGCCGACCACGACTTCTACGACTTCGAGGCCAAGTACCTCGACGACTCCTGCGAGTACGACATCCCGGCCGGCCTGCCGGACCGGGTGACCCGCCAGGTGCAGGAGTACGCCGTCCGCGCGTTCTCCGCGCTGGACTGCGCCGGCCTGGCCCGGGCCGACTTCTTCGTCACCCCCGAGCTGGACGTCTACCTCAACGAGATCAACACGATGCCCGGGTTCACCCCGACGTCGATGTTCCCCCGGATGTGGGCTGCCTCCGGCCTGGAGTATCCCAAGCTGGTCAACCGGCTGATCCGTACCGCCCAGCGGCGCGGCGTCGGCCTGCACTGAGCAGCCGGCCCCGACGCGCGGCCCGCCGTACGGGCCGCGCGTCAGCGGATCAGCGCTGGCAGCCGGCGGGGATGGCGCCGCCCGAAGGCACCGACGCCACGATCGCGCTGGAGATCGGCGAAACCCACTGCAGCGGTTGCTCGTACCTGCGTGGGATGCGAACGGTGACCGGCGTCTCCCGGTCGACAGTGGTGAGCACGGTCACGTCGGTCTCCTCGACGGGGTGCCAGCAGACCCGGTTGACCGTCCAGACCTCGTCGGTGGCCGGGACGGTCGGCTCGGCGCCCCCGCAGGCCACGGTGAGCGCGGGGTCGCCGTACGCGGCGTTCTGCTCCGGACCCGCCGTGACCGGGCGCTGGGCCAGGTCACGGATGGTCTGCGGCAGCTGGGAGAGCAGCGCGCGGCAGACCGTGGCCGGACGCGCGGCCAGCGCCGGGGCGGCCATCTCGACCGGAGCGGTGGACTGCGCCCGTGCGGTGCTCGCCGAGGGGCTCGGCGCGGCGGCGGGCGTGTCCGGGGCGAGCTTGGCGAAGGCCAGCACGGCCACCAGCAGCGTGATCGGCAGCGCGATCAACGTGGCCAGCAGGGCGGCGCCCCGGATGGTCCGGTCCCGGCCGGCCGGCGCGTCGGCGCCCGGGTCGGCGCTGTCGCGGATACCGTCAGCCGGCTCGGGCGTCCCGTCGACCGGCTCACGCGTCCCGTCAGCCGGCTCGGGCGTCCCGTCGGCCGGCTCACGCGTCCCGTCAGCCGGCTCGTGCTTCCCGTCGTCGTCCAGAGCAGCCGAGGAGGTCGTCATCTCGTCCACTTACAGCCGCACCACCGAACACGTGAGGGTGCGCGTGATGCCGGGCACCATCTGCACCTTGCTGACGATGAGTTTGCCGAGCTCGTCGACGGTGTTCGCCTCGGTGAGGACGACCACGTCGTACGGCCCGGTGACGGCGTCGACGCGTACCACGCCGGCGATGTCCGCGATGAGACCCGCCACGTCACGTGCGCGGCCGACCTCGGTCTGGATGAGGATGTACGCCTGTACCACGACTCGACCTCCGTCCGTCGCCGCCCGGGAGCGGCCCGAAGGGTGAAACTACCTTACGGACCAGGTCTGATCCCTATCGGTGGTCAAGGAGCAGCGGTGAGCGAGCGCGGCGGTGCCGGGCGGTACGGGCCGAACGCCGGCGGTGGCGCCAGCGTGGCCGGGATCGGCGAGTTCGGGCTGATCGGGCGGATCACCGCCCGGTTGGCGATGGGCCCGACGACCCTGCTCGGCCCGGGTGACGACGCGGCGGTGGTGGCCGCGCCGGACGGCCGGGTGGTCGCCTGCACGGACGTGCTGGTCGACGGGCGGCACTTCCGGCGGGACTGGTGCTCGGCGCGCGACGTCGGTCACCGGGCCGCGGCGGCCAACCTGGCTGACGTCGTGGCGATGGGCGCCACCCCGACCGCTCTGCTGGTCGCCCTCTGCATGCCCGCCGACCTGGAGACGAGCTGGGCGGAGGGCCTGGCCGACGGGTTGGCCGCGGAGGCCGCCACGGTCGGCGCGAGCGTGGTCGGCGGGGACATGTCGGCGAGCCCCACCCTGACCATCGCGGTCACCGCGCTGGGTGACCTCGGCGGCCGGGCGCCCGTGGTGCGCTCCGGCGCCCGCCCCGGGGACGTGCTGGCCCTGGCCGGCCGCATCGGGTACGCGGCGGCCGGGCTGACCGTGCTCACCCGGGGCTTTCGCACCCCCCGGCTGCTGGTCGAGGCGTACCGACGGCCGCAGGTCGCCTACCCGGCCGGGCCGCAGGCCGCCCAGCTCGGCGCGACCTCGATGATCGACGTCTCGGACGGGCTCCTCGCCGATCTCGGGCACGTGGCGCAGGCCAGCGGTGTGGCGATCGACGTGCGCCGCGACGCGTTCGAGGTGCCCCGGCAGATGGCCGACGCCGCGCGGGCGCTCGGCGTCGACCCGTACACCTGGATTTTGGCCGGTGGCGAGGACCACGCGCTGGCCGCGACCTTCCCCGCGACGGTGGCGTTGCCGCCGGAGTGGCGGCCCATCGGCCTGGTCACGGAGGGTGCCGGAGTGACTGTCGACGGCGGCGCCTACGACGGGCCGCGGGGCTGGGACCACTTCCGGTGACGCCGCGCGCCAGCCGTATCCTGAACACCGTGAGTGAGATCGAGATCCGAGTGGTGCGGTTCGACGCGCCGGTGGCGCAGCAGTTGATCCGGGCCGCGCTGGCCGACCTCGGTGCCCGCTACGGAGGCACCGGCGACGACACCCCGGTCGCCGCGAGCGAGTTCGAGCCGCCGGACGGCGCGTTCCTCGTCGCCTACCTGGCCGGTGAGCCGGTCGGCTGCGGTGGCTGGCGCAGCCACGGTGCGGACACCGCCGAGCTGAAGCGGATGTACACCGCCCCGGCGGCCCGCGGTCGCGGCGTGGCGCGGACGGTCCTCGCGGCCGTCGAGCGCTCGGCCCGCGAGCAGGGCCGCAAGCGGATGGTCCTGGAGTGCGGTGACAAACAGCCCGAGGCGATCGCCATGTACGTGTCCGCCGGTTATGACCGGATCCCGAACTTCGGCTTCTACAAGGACGCGGAGGGCTGCCTCTCCTTCGGCCGCACGCTCTGAGCGGTCGCCGCCCACCCGGGGGCGGACACGACAGAGCCGGCGGACCGCAGGGGGCCGCCGGCTGAGCCGAACGAGAAGAGTTGGTGCTGCCGCGTCAGGCGCGGGTGACCTTGCCGGCCTTGATGCACGAGGTGCAGACCTGCAACTTCTTGGTGTTGCCGCCACCGGCCGGGGTACGCACCGACTGGATGTTCGGGTTCCAGCGGCGGTTGGTCCGCCGGTGCGAGTGGGACACGTTGTGGCCGAAGCCCGGTCCCTTGCCACAGACGTCGCACACGCTAGCCACGGGATACTCCTGGGATTGAAACGTTCATGAGGTCGCCGGCAGGCGCTGCCCGGGCAACCTGGTCAGGTTACCCGATGACCCGCCGACCCGGCCAACCGGCCCGGTCGGGCGGTCGTGCACGGCCCGGCCCGGGCCTGCTGGTGGGCCGGTGGGCCGGCCCGGCGGCAACCGTACCGGAGGCGTCGACCCGGCCCGGGAGCGCCGTCGGACCGGGCGCGGACGGACACGCCGGACGAGTCCGACGCGTGTCGGTGCGCAACAGTAGGCTTCTGGCCGTGCTGGACACCCTCGACGCCGCCGCGGTCCGCCGCTGGTGTGCGAGCGGGCTGGCCGCGCTCAAGCGCCACCAGGGCGAGATCGACGAGCTCAACGTCTTTCCGGTGCCCGACGGTGACACCGGCACCAACCTGGTGCTCACCCTCACCTCGGCCCAGCAGGCCCTGTCGATGGACCTGGACACCCTCCCCGACAGCGGCCCCACCGCCCACGGGCACGCGCTGCGGCTGATGGCACAGGGCGCGCTGCTCGGCGCCCGGGGCAACTCGGGGGTCATCCTCTCGCAGATCCTGCGCGGCTTCGCCGACGCCGTCGTGGCCGTGCCGGTGGTGCGCGGGCAGGCCCTGGCCGTCGCGCTGCGGGCCGCGACCGCCGCCGCGTACACGGCGGTCGGCCGTCCCGTGGAGGGCACCCTGCTCACCGTCGTCGCCGCGGCCGCCACCGGGGCCGAGCAGGTGGGCGGCGACGACCTGCCCGCGGTGGCCCGCGGCGCGGCGCGGGCGGCGGCCGAGGCCCTGGCCCGTACGCCCGAGCAGCTGCCGGCCCTGGCCCGCGCGGGGGTCGTCGACGCGGGCGGGCGGGGGCTCTGCGTCCTGCTCGACGCCCTGGTCGAGGTGCTCACCGGGGAGGGCGCCACCGGGCTCGCGCCGCCGCCGCGCACCGCCCGCCCGGCGGCCACAGTCGCGCGGGAGACCGGCTCCGAGGAGTACGCCTACGAGGTGCAGTTCCTGCTCGACGCCCACGCCGACGCGGTGGCCGTGCTGCGCCGGACCCTGGAGGCGCTGGGTGACTCGCTGGTCGTCGTCGGTGACGGGCGTGAGCCGGGCGGCACCTGGAACGTGCACGTGCACGTCAACGACGTGGGCGCGGCGGTCGAGGCGGGGGTCGCCGCCGGCCGCCCGTACCGGATCTCGGTGACCCGCTTCGCCGACCAGCCGGAGCCGTCGGCCGGCCCGACCGAGGACGGTCGGGCCGCCGTGGTGGTGGCCACCGGCCGCGGGATCGCGGAGCTGTTCGCCGCCGAGGGCGCGACTGTGGTGCCCGGCAACCCGTCCACGGGTGAGCTGCTGGACGCCGTGCGCAGCACCCGGGCGGCCCGGGTGGTGGTGCTGCCCAACGACCCCAACACGGAGGCGGTCGCGAGCGCGGCGGCCCGCGAGGCGCACCGGCACGGCATCAAGGTGAGCGTGGTGCCGACCCGTTCGCCGGTGCAGGCCCTCGCCGCCCTGGCGGTCCGCGACGGCACCCGCCGCTTCGAGGACGACGTGATCGCGATGGCCGAGGCGGCCGGCGCCTGCCGCTACGCCGAGGTCTGCCACGCCAGTCGGGAGGCGCTGACGGTCGCCGGCCCGTGCCGCCCCGGTGACGTGCTGGCGCTGGTCGAGGGGGAGGTGCACCTGATCGGCACCGACCTCACCGACACCTGCGCCGCAGTGGTCGACCGGATGCTCGGCGGCGGCGGGGAGCTGGTCACCCTGCTGGCCGGGGTGGACGCCCCCGCCGGGCTCACCGATGCCGTCCGCGCGCACGTCGCGCGGCGCTGGCCGTTCGTCGAGGTGCAGGCGTACCCGGGCGGCCAGCCGTTCTATCCGCTTTTGGTGGGGGTCGAATGAGCGAGCCGGCCACGGTGGACACCCCGTTGAAGAAGCTCGTCGGGGACAAGACGGCCAAGGCGTTGGCCGCCCACCTCGACCTGCACACCGCGGGGGACCTGATCTACCACTTCCCGCGTCGCTACGACGAGCGCGGCGAGCACACCGACATCCGGTCGCTGGACGTCGGTGAGCAGGTCACCGTGCTGGCCCAGGTGCAGCGCACCACCGTACGGCCGATGCGCCAGCGCCGGGGCAACCTGCTGGAGGTGACCGTCGGCGACGGCTCCGGCGGCCTGCTGACGCTGACGTTCTTCGGCAACCAGGCGTGGCGCGAACGGGAGCTGCGTCCGGGCCGGTGGGGGCTGTTCGCCGGCAAGGTCACCGAGTTCCGGAGCAAACGCCAGCTCAACGGCCCGGAGTACGTGCTGCTCGGCGAGGGCGGCGAGGGCGAGGCGGCGGTCAGCGACGAGATCGAGGAGTTCGCCGGCGCGCTGATCCCCGTGTACCCGGCGGCGGCGGCCGTCCCGACCTGGGTGATCGCCCGCTGCGTACGGGTCGTGCTGGACACGTTCACCCCGCCGGAGGATCCGCTGCCGTCCTCCGTCCGCGCCAGCCGCAACCTCGTCGACCTGGGCCCCGCGCTGCGGGAGATCCACCGGCCGTCCACCAAGGAGGCGCTGCACCGGGCGCGGCGACGACTCAAGTGGGACGAGGCGTTCGCCGTCCAGCTGACGCTGGTGCAGCGCAAGCACCGGGCCGCCGACTGGCCGGCCCGGCCCCGCCCACCACGCACGGGTGGGCTGCTGGACGCCTTCGACGCCCGACTGCCGTACGAGCTGACGGCCGGTCAGCGCGAGGTCGGCGTGGAGATCGCCACCGACCTGGCGGCCGCGCATCCGATGCACCGGTTGTTGCAGGGCGAGGTCGGCTCGGGCAAGACGGTGGTGGCGTTGCGGGCCATGCTCCAGGTGGTCGACGCGGGCGGGCAGGCCGCGTTGCTGGCCCCCACCGAGGTGCTGGCCGCGCAGCACCACCGGGGCATGCTCGACCTGCTCGGGCCCCTCGGGCGGGCCGGTGAGCTGGATTCCGCCGAGCACGCGACCCGGGTGGAGCTGGTCACCGGCTCGCTAAGCGCGGCAGCCCGCCGACGGGCGCTCGGCGAGGTGGCCAGCGGCAACGCCGGCATCGTGCTCGGCACCCACGCGCTGCTCTACGAGGGGGTGGACTTCGCCGACCTGGGCCTCGTGGTGGTCGACGAGCAGCACCGCTTCGGCGTGGAGCAGCGCGACGCGCTGCGCGCCAAGGCCGACCAGCCGCCGCACACGCTGGTGATGACTGCCACCCCGATCCCGCGCACGGTGGCGATGACCGTCTACGGCGACCTGGAGGTGTCCACTCTCTCCCAGCTGCCCCGGGGCCGGTCGCCGATCGCCTCGCACGTGGTGCCGGCCGCCGAGAAGCCGGCCTTCCTCGACCGGGCGTGGCGCCGGCTGCGCGAGGAGGTGGCCGCCGGCCACCAGGCGTACGTGGTGTGCCCGCGAATCGGTGACGGCCCGACGTCCGACGAGGAGCCGCCACCCGAGGACGACAACGGCCGCCGGCCGCCCCTCGCCGTGACCGAGGTGGCCCCGCTGCTGGCCGAGGGGCCGCTGCACGGGCTGCGGATCGGGGTCCTGCACGGTCGGCTGCCCGCCGACGAGAAGGACGCGGTGATGCGTTCCTTCGCGGCCGGTGACCTGGACGTGCTGGTGGCGACCACCGTGATCGAGGTCGGCGTCGACGTGCCGAACGCCACCGTGATGATCGTGCTGGACGCCGACCGTTTCGGTGTCTCCCAACTGCACCAGCTGCGTGGTCGGGTCGGCCGGGGTGCCGCCGCCGGGCTCTGCCTGCTGGTCAGCGAGGCCGCCGAGGGCTCGTCGGCGCGGGAACGGCTGGACGCGGTGGCGTCCACCAGCGACGGCTTCAAGCTCGCCGAGCTGGATCTGGAGCAACGCCGCGAGGGTGACGTGCTGGGCGCCACCCAGTCCGGGCACCGCTCGCACCTGCGCCTGCTGTCCCTGCGACGCGACGCCGACCTGATCCGCGACGCCCGTGCCGAGGCGATCACCCTGGTCGAGGAGGACCCGGAGCTGATCCGCAACCCGGCGCTGGCCGCGTCGGTCGCCGCGCTCGTCGACGAGGACCGCGCGGAGTACCTGGAGAAGGGCTGAGCGCTCCTCGCTGACCGGTTTCGCGGAAACCGGGGTGTCCCGACCACGGTGACACCCCGGTTTTCTGGTTTCCGAGCCGATCTCCTGCACAGACCGAGGGCGCGCCGCCCGGGTGGTCGACGCGCCCTCGGGCTTCAGCGCAGGTCAGGTCAGGCGGTGAAGGTCACCCGACGCCGACGGGCGATGACGAAGAGCACCGCGCCCGCGATCAGCAGGGCGATCGCGCCGGCGGCGATGCCGCCCGCCGCCGCACCGGTGACCGGGAGGCCCGGCTCGTCCTCGCCGCCGCCGCCCGAGCCACCGCAGTCGCCCTCCGGCGCGTAGGCCGCCTGCAGCTCGAGGTCCAGGTCAGGCAGGGCGACCAGAGCGGTCTCGGACTTGCCGACCTTGAAGGTCACCGTCTCCGACGAGTCCGCCGCGACCGTACGGGTCTCGGTCTTGTCGCCGTAGGTGAACGTCGCCTTGACCGGCATGCCGCCCTTGGGGTTGGTCACGGTGAGGGCGAACTCCTTGCAGTCGGCCTTGGTGGTGACGGCCGGCAGCGGGCAGTCCTCGGGGCGTGCCCACGAGTACGTCCCGTTCTCGATGACCTTGCCGTCGACCAGCACCTCGATCTTGCCGGCGTCGGCGGCGGGCACCACGATGCTGCTGTCGGCCTTACCCGGCGCGACGGAGACCTTCTTGGTGAAGCCGTTCTCGCCCTTGACCTCGAACTCGACGGCGTACTTGCTGATCTTGCCGTCGTTGCTCAGCGAGACGGCGACCGAACCGTCGCAGTTGGACGCGAAGGTCGAGGCCGGGGTGGCGCAGCTCTTGCTGCCGCCGTTGTACCAGCCCTGCGGGCCCTTGGAGCGGTTGCCCGGGGCGCCCGGCGAACCGAGCTTCTTGTTGTCGTAGCGCTTGCCGCCGTCGACGATCTCGTCGATGACCTGGTCCTCGCCGCCCCAGATGAGGTCGACCTGGGTGTGGCAGTCCGGGATCTCGACGTTCAGCGTGATCTCGGTCTGCTTGGCGCTGACGAAGTCGCTGTCCGGCGTGCCGTACACGTACTGCGGGGTAGCGAACTGCGGCCGGGGCGCGAAGTACGACACCAGCGTGAAGTACTGCTTGCCGTCGCCGCAGAGCGGCAGGTCACCGTCGAGCTTGACGGTGGCGGTGCCCTTCGGACCGTCGAACGTGTGGCTGTACGTGGCCTTGTCGAGCTCGACGCACTTGGGCGCCGGCGTGCAGGCGTTGTCGGCGGCCAGGTTGATGCTGCCGTCGTTGATGTTTTTCTCGGTCTTCTTGCCCTCCTTGTACCACCGGGCGTCCACCGTCAGCTTGGCGCTGGTGGTGTTGCCGGGCACGCGCTGGGTGGCCAGCACGAAGGAGCCCTCGGGGGTGACCCAGCCCTGCAGCGGGACGGTCTTCCCGTCCTCCATGGTCACGGTCACCGGGGTGTTCGGCTCGGCGGTCACCTTGCGGAGCGTCGCGCCCTTGTTGACCTCGCTGTTCACCACCTTCCACGTGATCACGCGCTCACCGGTCTGCCGGTCGCAGCTGGCGGTGGCGGTGATCGTGTTGTGGTGTGCGCTGGCTGGGGTGGCTACCGCGGCGACCCCGGTGAGGCCGACGAGGGCGGCTCCCAGGATGGCCAGCGGTCGCCGGAGCGACAGCTTGGGACGGATCACGGGTACTCCTGGAGTGCTGAAGCGTTGGGGGTGTGGCACGAGAGTGACAGTGGACGGTCGCTGCACGTCCGATCGGAGAGGCGCCCTCCCGAGCCGTGGGCCGGCGGGTTGGCCGTCGGCACCCGGCAGACCCTAGCGATATCGCCGCGCGTGATACAGCGCTCAGGATTTGCTAAGACTGATGTTATGAACTTGAGATCATTGATATACGAGAAGTGATCACGTGATTCTCCTGGCGGTACCGACCGTGTCGAGAGCGGCCCCGAAGGGTCGCGTAGCGTCGGGGTCATGAGCAGGAGGAAACGGTGACCCGGATCGTGGCCGGGACGCTCGGTGGCCGGCGGATCGCCGCGCCGCCCGGCGCCGGCACCCGACCCACGTCCGACCGGGTCCGGGAGGCGCTGTTCAGCGCCGTCGAGTCCGAGGTCGACCTCGACGGCGCCCGCTTCGCCGACCTGTACGCCGGATCCGGCGCGGTCGGGCTGGAGGCGCTGTCCCGGGGCGCCCGACACGTCCTGCTGGTCGAGTCCGATCCGCGGGCGGCCCGGGTGATCCGGGAGAACGTGGCGACCCTGGGGGCCGGCCCGGCCGTACGGCTGGTCGCCGGCAAGGTGGCGACCGTGCTGGCCGCCGGCCCGGACGGCGGGCCGTACGACGTGGTCTTCGCCGACCCGCCCTACGCCGTGCCGGACGCGGAGATCACCGCGCTGCTGACGACGCTTGTCGACGGCGGCTGGCTGGCGCCCGACGCGCTGGTGGTGGTGGAGCGGTCCCGCCGCACCAGGCAGTTCGAGTGGGTGGAGGGGATCACCCCCGAGCGCAGTCGCCGGTACGGCGAGACCACCCTTTGGTACGGTCGCCGATCATGAGACGTGCGGTGTGTCCCGGCTCGTTCGACCCGGTCACCAACGGACACCTCGACATCATCGGCCGCGCGAGCCGGCTGTTCGATGAGGTGATCGTCGGCGTGCTGATCAACCAGTCGAAGAGCGGCCTGTTCACCGTCGAAGAACGGATCGAGATGCTCCGCGAGGTGACCGCCTCGTACGGCAACGTGCGGGTCGAGTCCTTCCGGGGGCTGCTCGTCGACTTCTGCCGCGCCCAGCAGGCGAGCGTGCTGATCAAGGGGCTGCGGGCGGTCAGCGACTTCGACTACGAGTTGCAGATGGCCCAGATGAACATCGGGCTGGCCGGGGTCGAGACGCTCTTCATGCCGACCAACCCGCTCTACTCGTTCCTCTCCTCCAGCCTCGTCAAGGACGTGGCCAAGTGGGGCGGCGACATCTCCGCCCACGTCCCGGACCCGGTCCGCGAGGCCCTCCAGTCCCGCCTGGGCCCCCCGCCCCTGACCTGACCCGGCCGATCTCGCACGTACCGTTCCCGGTTCGCCCCCTTTCGCGCTGCTTTGCCGCCACCGAAAGCGCAAGGTCGGCGCGGGGGAGGGAGTGCGGGGGGCGGGGAGTGACCATGTCGCGACTCGCCGGGTTGGGGTGAGTGGGGCGGCGGTGGGGCGGGCACGACATGATTGGTCGAGCAGGAACCCGGCCGTGGCCCGCATCATGGAGGTCGGCCGACGAACGACAGGAGTGAGGTACCGGTGGACCCGCTCGATCGCATCGACGAACTGATCGCCATGGTGGAGCAGGCGCGCTCCGTCCCGATGTCGCGCAACAACTGCATGGTCGACCGGGGCGAGATGATCGCCGCCCTGGACGAGATGCGCGCCGACCTCCCCGCCGACCTGCGTCGAGCCGCCGCGCTCCTGGAGGAGCGCGACAAGATCATGGACGCCGGCAAGCGCGAGGCGGACCGGATCATCAGCGAGGGTGAGGCAGAACACGCCCGCCTCGTCTCCGTGAACGAGATCACCGTATCGGCCGAGCACGAGGGCGCCCGGATCATCGCCGAGGCCCGCGCCGAGGCGCAGCGCCTGCGCGAGGAGGTCGACGACTACGTCGACACCGCGCTGGCCAACTTCGAACAGTTCCTCACCCGGGCTCTCGCCTCGATAGAGCGGGGCCGCGACAAGATGCACGCGCTGCGGGAGATCGGCACCTTCGGTGGGGATGAGGCGGAACGCCCGCTACCCTTCTGAGCGGCACTTCACCAGCCGACATTCTCGCCACAGGCGTCCCCCCGGTTCGACGGTCCGGCGGTCGCCCAGGTAACCTTTTTTGTCGGCCTCTCACCGGCCGGAGTCTGACTATGCCCAAGCACTCGCCATCGACACTCGACCCCAGGTCGCCGCTGGTCCTCGACACGAGGGACCTGCCGCGTCGCCCTGGCGCGTTGCGTGAGGTCCAGCGGGTCGTGCCGGCACCGACGGACCTCGGTGTGGAGTTGATCGGCGTGCCGGAGGGCGCGGACCTTGACCTCGATCTGAGGTTGCAGTCGGTGTCCGAGGGTGTGCTCGTCTCCGGGACCATCACCGGTCCCATCCGGGGCGAGTGCGGGCGTTGCCTGCGCGAGATCAACGAATCGATGGCCGTGACGATCCAGGAGCTGTACGCGTACGAGAACAGCACCACGGACGCCACGACCGACGAGGACGAGGTGGGCCGGATGCAGGGCGATCTGATCGACCTGGAGCCGGCGCTGCGGGACGCGTTGGTGCTCACGCTGCCGACCAACCCGCTCTGCCGGGAGGACTGCCCTGGACTGTGCCCCGAATGCGGGGCGCACTGGGACGATCTGCCGGCCGACCACAGTCACCAGCAGATCGACCCGCGTTGGGCGGGCCTGTCGCAACTGACCCGTACAGAGGAGTAAGAACCGTGGCCGTCCCCAAGCGCAAGATGTCGCGCAGCAACACCCGGTCCCGCCGGGCGAACTGGAAGGCGACCGTGGTCGCGACCGTCGCGTGCCCGCAGTGCAAGTCCCCGAAGCTGCCGCACGCCGCCTGCTCCGTCTGCGGCACCTACAACGGCCGCCAGGTTCTCGAGGTCTGACCTGGACGCCGAGTGACGCCCCCGACCCCAGGTCGGGCGGCGCGCGCACCCTGGCAAACGCCCGGTGCCCCGGCTCCCTC
>NZ_JBFAPG010000110.1:0-14537 GCF_040675595.1 Micromonospora sp. NPDC049580 | reverse complement strand
GCCGGACCGTCCCTCGTGGACCGGGCCGGCCACCGCGCTCGTTGGTGACCGGCCCGGGAGCGCGCGGGACCGGGCGGGACCTGGGCGGGGGCCACGCTGGGGCGGTCGCCGGGTTACGATCACGCGCTTTGCACACCCATCCTGGAGCTGACTGATGTCCCAGCCGCCGGCCAACCCCTTCGGCCCGCCGCACGATTCCCCTCCCCCGCCGCAGCAGCCGGGCCAGCCGGCCGTGCCGCAGCAGCCGGGCCAGCCGCAGCAGCCCGGCGGTTGGCCGCCGCCGCAGCAGCAGGGCTTCCCGCCGGCTCAGCCGGGGCAGCCGTACGGCGACCCGAACCAGTTCGGCGGCCCGCCACCGGCGAAGAAGTCGAACGTCGGCAAGATCATCCTGATCGTGCTGGCCGTGGTGCTCGTGCTCTGCCTCGGCGGCGCGGCGATCACCTGGTTCGCGGTCAAGGACGAGGTGGGCGACGTCGTCGACGCCACCAAGACCCGGGTGGTCGCGCCGGCCACCCTCGCCGGCCGGGCGAAGAACACCGACCCGCAGTTGCAGACGATCGCCGACCAGATGGTCACCGAGATGAAGACCGAGGTGCAGAACGAGACAAGCACGATCGGCGCGTTCTACGGCGATCCGGCCAAGCAGGACCTGATCATGATCACGGCGGTGTCCGGCGTGATGGCCGACCCGAAGAAGGAGCTGGACGAGGCCGTCACCGGGCTGTCCAGCGAGCTGTCGGTGACCAACATGGCGGTGGCCGAGGCGGGCCCGCTGGGCGGTGACGCGCGCTGCGGCGACGGCAAGACCGAGGGCGTGCCGCTCGGCGTCTGCGTCTGGGCCGACCGGGGCAGCGTGGGCCTGGTGGTCATGTACTTCAAGTCGGCCGAGGAGACGAAGGCCGAGTTCGTCACCATCCGGGGCCAGATCGAGCAGCGCTCCTGACCCGTGCACGACCGGGGCCCCGGCCACCTCACGGTGACCGGGGCCCCGCCGTACGTCACGGACCGCTCAGGCTCCGGCCACCGGGAAGTACGCGTTCAACTTGCTCCGCAGGTGGGCCGCATAGATGAAGCCGAGCGCCGGATTGCCGCGGTACGCGCTGGCCGTGCCGCTGCCGGCGTCCACCGCCACCGGACGGGCCACCGCGGCGAACTTCATCTGCTGGCCCCCCTGCGCCCACGCCGAGGCCGCCGGCTCGACCTGAGTGCCGACCAGGGCGGGGAACACGGCCACGCCGTTCTGAAAGCCACGCAGCTGCCCCTTGCGGGCCAACACGTAGTCCATCGCCGTGGCGGTGAACCTCTGCAGAGCGTCCGCCGTGACCAGCGTCGTCGGCGCGGCGACCGTGAACAAATGCAGCTTGGTCGCCATCCACCGCATCCTGAAGTCGCCCCGGTAGCCGATCAGCACCGGTACGCCGCCCCAGTCCTCGGTCCGCACCTCGCAGCCGTCGACCCGAAGCCGCTCGCCGGTCGCGGTGAGGTACGCCTGCACCGGCTCGGTCGCCGTCGTGTCCATATCTGCCCACACATCCTTCATCTGGCTGCTGTGGTCGCTCATCCAACACCACGCCAACCTGTTACGCCGTCCCGTGGATCACGGCGACGCGACAGGATCCCCGGCGGCCGTCTCCAGCGCCTGGACCGGCTCGACGTCACCCGTCGCCGCCACGCCCGCCGGTGACGCGGCCCGCTCGGCCGCGCTGCGCAGCACGCAGAACTCGTTGCCCTCCGGGTCGGCGAGCACCACCCAGCCGGAGCCGTCCGGCCGGATCTGGTCCGCGACGTGCACCGCGCCGATGCCGAGCAGCCGCTCGACCTCGTCGGCCCGCGACCGGTCGGCCGGCTCCAGGTCCAGGTGCAGTCGGTTCTTCACCGCCTTGCCCTCGGGCACGGCGATGAACAGCACCTCCGGCCCGCCTGGCGGCAGGAGCATCGCCTCCGGGTCGCCCGGAAAGTCGTCGGGCTGCCGGGGGCAGTCGAAGACCTGCGACCAGAAACCGGCCAGGGCGTACGTGTCGCGACAGTCGAAGCTGATGTTGTGGATCGTCGAACTCACGGTTGGTCCTCCACAGTGGTGATGGCGACACGTTCCCCGGCGCTGCGCAGCACGCAGAACTCATTGCCCTCCGGGTCGGCCAGCACCGCCCAACCCGTCCCGTCGGCATGCCGCCGGTCGGCGACCATCGTGGTGCCGAGGCCGAGCACCCGCTCGATCTCCTCGTCGCGGGTTACCGCCTCCGGATCACCCGGGACGTCCTCGCTGTGCCGGGCGTAGGCCGAGCACGGCCGACCAGAAGCCGGCCAGGGAGTACGTGTCGTGGCAGTCGAAACTGATGTTGCGGATCCGTGGATACACGGGGGGTCCCTCCATGCTCGGATGGGGACGCTCCGCTGCCCGGGGTCAGCCGGCGACGACCCGGGGTGCGGAGCCCTGACTGGTGGACATCGACGTACCCCCCTTCGCCTCCGAGCTGACGGCGTGATCTTGCCACCGGCCGAGCGCCGTGTGCAACCCAATTCAGCCGGTGGTGGTCACCGCACCGGTCACCGCCGGGGCGTCCGCGGTCGGCAGGGTGACCGTCACCTCCAGGCCGCCGCCGGGCTGGGCGATCACCCGGACGGTGCCGCCGTGCGCCTGGCAGACCGCCCGGACGATGGACAGGCCCAGGCCGGAGCCGCGCGCCCCGGTGCGTTCCCGGCCACCGCGCCGGAACGGCTCGAACAGTCCGGGCACGTCGGCCTGGTCGACCTCGAAACCGGTGTTGCCCACCACCAGCCACGAGCGGTCGCCGTCGGTGCCGGTACGCACCCAGAGCCGACCGTGCAGGTGGTTGTAGCGGACCGCGTTCTCGATCAGGTTGCCGGCCAGCCGGTCGAGCAACCCCGGATCGCCGACCACCGGCGCGGATTGCAGCGACGTCTGCACGCGCAGGCCGATCCGCTCCACCTCGCGGCGCATCGCCGACAGCGCGTTGGCGGTGCCCGTCGCGAGGTCGCACTCGGTACGCCGGCCCAGCCGCCGCCCGGCCTGCGCCTCGCTGCGGGCCAGCACCAGCAGCGCGTCCACCAGGCTGTTCGCCCGCTCCGAGGCGTCCCGGACGACGGTCGCCATCCGGCGGTACTCGGCGGCGTCCGCGTCGTCGTCGCTGAGCGTCACGTCGATCTCGGTCCGCATCACGGCGAGCGGGGTCCGGAGCTCGTGCGAGGCGTTGGCCACGAAGCGCTTCTGCGCCTCGAACGCGGACGCGATCCGGTCCAGCATCGCGTCGAACGTCTTGGCCAGCTCGGCGACCTCGTCGTCCGCGCCCGAGTAGCCGATCCGCTGGTCCAGCGTCGCCTCGCCGAGCCGCTGGGCGGTCGCGGTCACCTGGTGCAGGGGCCGTAGCGCCCGGCCGGCCACGGCGTACGCGCCGGCCACCCCGACCACGCTGATCGCCAACAGCGCGACCAGGCCCTTGGCCAGCAGCTCCCCGGAGGCGGCGTCGACCAGCTCCCGCTGCCACTGGGCGGCGTCCATCCGCCCACCGTCGGAGAGCAGCACCGTCGTGCCGGGCAGCAGCTCGTCGGTGGGCCGCAGCGCGTCACGGACCAGCAGCCAGGCCAGCAGCACCAGGATCGCGCCCGCGCCGACCAGCAGCACCCCGTTGAGCAGCGTCAGCCGCAACCGCAGGGTGGGTCGCAACCGCCCCGGCCGGCTCACGGCAGGACCTCGGCCGTGCGGTAGCCGGCCCCCACCACCGTCTCGATCAACGGCGGGTCGCCGAGCTTTCGACGCAGCGTCATGACGGTCACCCGGACGATTGTGGTGAACGGGTCGGTGTTGGCGTCCCACACCCGCTCCAACAGCTCCTCGCTGGACACCACCGCGCCCCGGGCCTTGAGCAGCTCACTGAGCACGCCGAACTCCTTGTTCGTCAGGTCCATCGGCACACCGGCGCGGGTGGCGACCCGGCGGGCCGGGTCCAGCACCAGGTCCGCCAGTTCGAGAACCGGCGGCGCGGCCGGGGTCGCCCGCCGGCCCAGTGCCTGCACCCGGGCGACCAACTCGTCGAACGCGAACGGCTTGGGCAGGTAGTCGTCCGCCCCGAGCTGCAACCCCTCCACCCGGTCGGCCACCGTGCCGCTCGCGGTCAGCATCAGCACCCGGGTCAGCGCCCCGGAGGCGGCGAGGTCGGCGCAGATCTGGTCGCCGTGCACGCCGGGCAGGTCGCGGTCGAGCACCACCACGTCGTACCGGGTGACGAACGCCGCCTCGTGGCCGGCGTCGCCGTCGTACGCCACGTCCACCGCCATGCCCCGCTTGCGCAATCCACGCGCGATCGCGTCGGCGAGGTTGCGTTCGTCCTCCACCACCAGTACCCGCATCCCGGCCTCCTCGCTGCTGACCACCGACAACCTAGTGCCGGCGGGCAACAATCCTCCCTCGCCGCCCACACCGACCCGGCGGTGGTCAGCCAGGCAACCGCCACAGCCCGTACGCGCTGTCTCGGCGCCGGCAGAGCAGTCGCCCGGTGAGGGCCTGACAGTCCCCGGTCGCGTCCCGCAACACGTCCAGCATCCGTGCCCGGCCACCGGCGACGTCCAGCTCGGCGACGAGCAGGCCCCCGTCGGGATGGCGGCGTACGCCGATCAGCGGGTCGCCGAGGGCGAACCGGGCCAGCTCCCACCGACCCAGCTCGGCCAGCACCCGGCCGGTCGGTGGATCGAGCACGACGAGTTCCTCCGCGCCCGGCCCGGCGCTGCTCACCGTGGTGGCCACCAGCCGACCGGCGTAGGGCCAGACCCACCCCCAGCGGTCGCTCCCCCAGAGGTCCCGACCGGTGGCGGCGTCGAGCGCCCGCAGCCCGCCGGAGCGGGTCTGCACGCAGATGACGACGCCGCAGTCCGACGCGTACAGCGCCTCGCCGGCGGGCACACGCCACCGCTGGCGCAGGTCGTCGAGCCCATACGCGGTGATCGTGGCCGACGGACCGCCGATGGTGAGCAGCAGGTCGTCCGCCAGTTGCACGGACAGGCTGGACCCACCGCCGGAGGCGCCCAGGTCGGTGCGGGCCAGCACCGCGCCGGTGGTCGCGTCGCGGACCTCGGTCGACCCGCGCAGGCGGACGACGACCACGCGGTCCACCCCGTGCTCGCCGTCGTGAAAGACGAACTCACCGCCGGGGCTGATCGGCACCTGCCAGCGCACGGTCCCGCAGCACGGGTCGACCCCGCGCAGGGTGCCCCCCTGGTCGTCGCTGCCGGCGGACCACATGAGGATGTTGCCGTCGGGAAGCGCGGCGGGGTTGCCGGGCTGCTGCCAGCGGTACGCCCCGGTCCGGCGGTCCAGCGCCATCGTGAGCGTCCCCTGACTGTCCGGGCCGACCTCGTGGCCGGTGACCAGCAGCGTCTCGCCCTGCTGCGCGACTCCCCAGTACCGGCCCTCGGTCGGCAACGGCACCTGCCAGGCCGGCTCGCCGCTGGGCAACCGGGTGGCGGTGAGCCGCCGCTGCCCCGTTCGGCCGAGCGGCTCGACGAGGACGAAGAGGTCGTCGGAGACCAGCGCGTCGGCGCCGAGCTCGGCCTGCACCGTCACCACCTCGCGCCGGTGCAACGGCCCCGAACCGGCGAGGCCGGCGAGCACCAGCAGCAGGACCAGCGCGCAGCGCAGGGGCCGCTGCCGGGCCAGCGGCGGGCGGGGCAGCCGGACGGTGTCGGGGTCCGGCCCGTGCCGCAGCTCCCCGAGATCGATCACCGGACCGGTCACCGGGGCAACCGCCACAGCGCGGTCGAGCCGTCGAGGCGGCGGCAGAGCAGGACGGGCAGCGCCGCCTGGCACCCACCGACCACGCCCGGCAGCACGTCCAGGATCCGCGTCCGACCGGCGGTGAGGTCCAGCTCGGCGACGACGAGCCGGCCGTCGGGCGTCGGGCGTACGCCGACCAGCGGGTCGTCGCGGCGTAGCTGGTCCACCAGCTGCCACCGGCCCAGCTCAGCGCGTTCCCGCCCGGTCTGCGCGTCCCGCACCGCGTACCGTTGCTCGGGCGCGGCCACCAGCAACATGTCCCGCCGGACGTCGACCAACGTGTCCGGCCCCGGGTCCGACCAGCGAACGGCGCCGGTGGCGGGGTCGATGGTCTGGATGGCGCCGGTCTGCTGGACCGTGCAGAGCAGGTCCGCACACGGGACCGCCCAGGCCACCAGCGGCACCGACGACGTCCACACCCGGTCCAGTCCGGGCAGCCGGAAGGCGACCAGCCCGGTGCTGCCGGGCGGGACGAGCAGCACGAGGTCGTCCACGACCTGCACCCGCTGGAACGCCGACCGGGCACCGGGCAACGTGTCGACGCTGCGCAGCAGGTCGCCGCTGCCGGCGTCGTACACCTGCAGCTCACCGGTCGGCTGGACGAACACGATCTGGTCGACCTGACCCGCCGGCCCGTGGTAGTCGGGGCTGCCGGACGGGACGGGCACCGACCAGAGCACCCGGCCGGTGTCGGGCACCACCCGGCTCACCGTGCCCGGCCCGTCGCCCAGGTCGTTCGCGAGGAGCAGGCCCCCGTCGGCCGTTCGCCTGGCGATTCCCGGCTGGCGCCAGCGCCGCTGGCCCGTCCCGGCGTCGAAGGCGGTGGTCTCCAGCACCCCGTTCGCGGTGCTGGCACCCACCGCCAGCAGCATCCCGCGGTCGCCCCAGACCGCCAGGAAGTCGCCGCTGCGTTCCAGCGGTGCGCGCCACCGGAGCCGCGCGCTGTCCCCGCCCCGCGGCCCGGGACGGCCGTAGGCGGTCAGGTACCGGTCGCCGATGGGAGTCGACGTGTCGACCACGACGATGGCGTCCTCGGTGAGGTACACCGAGGCGCCCGGCGAGGCCGGCACCGACGTCACGATCCGTTGCCGCACCGGGGTCGCGCTGGCCAGCGTGACGAGGGCCAGCAGCAGCACCGCCGCGCTGCGCAGCCGACGGCCGGCGGCGCGCGGTCGGCGGGCCGTCGCCCGCGACTCGGGCTCGTCCCGGACCTCGCCCAGCTCGATGATCGACAACGACCGTCCCTCCATCGCCGGTCGGGTCGGCCGGGGGCGGCCCCGGCAAACCGGCCGTGGGCGTACCGGCCCGGCAAAAGCGACGCATCCTCGCCTGTACGATGGCGCGTCGTGGCTGTGCCGGTGGTAGACCCCTCGCTGAATCCCGTGACCGACGCCGAGCCGGCCGAGGTCGAGCCGACACGGCGGCCTCGACGCCGTCCGGCCCGAGCCGACCTGTTGGCCCTCGGAGCCTATGTGGTGCTGGGCGTCTTCGTCTGCCTCCACTACTGGGGGGACGTGACCGGCCGGGTGTCCTCGCACCTGCCCACCGACCACAGTTGGTTCGAGTGGCTGTTCGCGCACGGCGCGTACTCGGTGCAGCACCTGGAGAACCCGCTGTTCACGGCCCGGCAGAACGCCCCGGACGGGGTGAACATGATGGCCAACACCTCGCTGCTCGGGGTGACCCTGCCGCTGTCGCCACTGACGATGCTGTTCGGTCCGCAGGTCACGTACGCGCTCTATCTGGGTGGGGCTCTGGCGGCCACCGCCGGCACCGCCTACTGGATGCTCTCGCGGCACCTGGTGCGCTCCCGGGCGGCGGCCTTCGTCGGCGGGGCGTTCCTCGGCTTCGCGCCGGGCATCATCCACCACGCCAACGGCCAGCCCAACTTCGTGTCCAACTTCCTGCTGCCGTTGGTCGTGGTGCGGGTGCTGCGGATGGGCGAGCCGGGCCGGTGGCGGCGCAACGGGCTGGCGCTCGGGGTGCTGGTGACCTACCAGATCTTCATCAACGAGGAGATGCTGCTGCTCACCGCGCTGGCCTGCCTGGTCGTCGTGCTGGCGTACGCGGTGCAGCGGCCACGGGCGACGCGCGCCGCGGCCGGGCCGTTCCTCGCCGGGATGGGCGTCGCCGGTGGGCTGGCGCTGCTGCTGGCGGCGTACCCGATCTGGTTCCAGTTCAACGGCCCGCAGTCCTACCGCGGGCTGCAGGGTGGCGTGTTCCACAACTGGGGCGAGGACCTGGTCGCGTTCGTGACCTTCGCCCGGGACACCTGGGCGGGCGACCCGGCGGTGGAGCAGACGATCGGCATGACCGAGCAGAACACCTGGTTCGGCTGGCCGCTGGTGCTGCTGTCGGTGGTGGCCCTCGTGCTGCTGGTGCGCCGTTCGCTGGCCGCCCGGATCGTCGCGGTGCTGATCGTGGTCTTCACGGTGGCCGCGATCGGGCCGCGGGTGCGCTTCGACGGCGTGGAGACCGGGGTGCGCGGCCCCTGGTCGTACGTGCCGGACGACCTGCCCCTGGTCGAGATGATGATGCCGACCCGGTTGACCCTGGTGGTCGCCGCCGCGGTGGGCGTACTGCTGGCGCTGACCTGGGACGCGGCGCACCGACAGGGCCGCCCGGTGGCCGCGCCGGGCCGCGTGCCGGCACCGCGCGCCGGGGAGCCGGCGACGTCCGACGAGCCGGCCGCGGCCGCGCCGGCCGCGCCGCGTCGCCGGTGGCTGCGCCCGCTGGGGTACGCGGCGGTCGCCCTCGCCCTGCTGCCGCTCTTCCCCCGGCCGCTGCCCGCCCAGCAGATCGACCCGCCGCCGCACTTCATCACCGCCGGCGGCTGGCGACCGTACGTGCCGGAGGGCCGGACCCTCGTGCCGGTGCCGATCCCGAGCAACGTGCACGGCCTGCCCACGCTGCGCTGGAGTGCCCTGACCGGGCAGGAGTTCCCCGTCCCGGGCGGCTACTTCATCGGCCCCAACGAGCTGGGCGAGGGCGTCTTCGGCGCACCGAACCGGCCCACCAGCAGCCTCATCTACTCCACGATGGACGCTGGCGCGGTCCCCGTCCTCACCGACGAGAACCGCCGCCAGGCCGTCGAGGACCTCCGGTTCTGGCGGGCGTCGGTGGTGGTGCTCGGCGCACACCCGCGCGAGGCGGTGCTACGCGAGCTGGTCACCGCACTGATCGGGCCGCCGCAGCGGGTCGACGACGTCTGGGTCTGGGATGTCCGCGCGCTTGTGGATCAGCGCTAGCCGACCAGCGTCCGGACGTCCCACAGCCACCCGCCGTCGACCGGGCGGCCGGGGCCGAGCAGCTCCTCGACTGTCCGGCGGACCGGTTCGTCGTGCGTCGACCGGCCGAGCACCACCACGGCGGCCCGCCAGTGCCGCAGGTCGTCGACGGCCTGGCGGCGGTCGGCCTCGGTGAGCACCGGCACCGCGCCGGTCTCGGCGACCCGGCGCAGCAGCACGGCGGTGGGCCGGTCCGGGGCGCCCCAGCGGGCCGCCGGGTCGTCCGGACCACTCGGCCCGATGAAGTACCCGCCCGGGGCGCGGAACGCCAGGCCGGTGCGGGCGGACCAGAGCATCACCGGGCTCAGCGCGGCGCCGGTCACCGGGGGCACCGCCACCACGGTCCGGCCCGCAGGCACCAGCGACCGCCACCCGCCGTCGGCGACGAACCCCGGCACCGGCGCGACCGGCACCGCCCGGATCGGCGTCGGCGTCAGCGGCAGCAGCGCGGCGGCCACCGCTCCCGCCCCCAGCAGTCGTACCGGCAGTCCCGGCACGGCCGGTGACCGGCGAGCCGCCCGCACCCGGTCCACGAAGAGCGCCACCAGGACACCCAGCACCGGCACGCAGACCAGCGCGAACCGGGCCGGCACCGCGAGGTCGAGCAGCGGCAACCCGGCGACCAGCCGGTACGGGCCCGCGACGCCGGTGGCGTTGCCGTCCACCCGCAGGTCGGCGCCGAGCGACAGCAGGGCGAAGACGACACCGCAGCCGGCCAGCGCGCGGACCAGCGGCCGTCGCCACAGCCAGATCACGATGACCACGGCGAGCACCAGCAGGCCGGGGCCGAAGAACGAGTTCTCCTCGGTCGGGTTCGGTGAGAGCAGCCCCGGCAGCCAGTCGTCACCGAGCACGGTCTGCCGGGCCGACGCGGTGAACGACGCGGCGTCGAGCTGGAAACCGTGCGCGGCGAAGGCCATCCCGGTGTAGTGCTGCGGCCCGTGGAACTGGAACCACAGTGGGTACGCCAGCAGCGTCACCGCCACCACGGCCGCCACCGCGAGTCGACCGAGCAGGGCCGGCGCGAGGCGGCGGGCCGCGGCCCGGTCGGCGAGGGCGTAGCCCAGCGCGAACACCCCGGCGGCGAGCGCCAGGAAGACGAGCACCTCCTCGCCGATGAACACCTGCCACACGAGCAGCAGCCCGAGGCCGACACCGGGCCGCCACACCCGGCGCGGGCTCGACCCGGGACGGAACACCAGGGCGAGGATCGCCGGTAGCAGGAACTGGGCGGCCACGTGCAGATGCGCCCCGGCCTGGGCGATCATGCCGGGGGCGAAGCCACAGACCAGCCCGCCGAGCGCCGCCGCGGAGCGGGCGGTGACCAGTCGACGGCGCAGCAGCGCGTACCAGGCCGTGGCGGTGCCGGCGAGGCAGCCGACCACCGCCACGCAGAACGCCACCTGCGAGCCGAACAGCAGCGTGACCGGGGCCAGCGGGACACCGAGGCCGAGCACCGAGGTGTTCGCCATCAGGTTGACCCCGTCCGGCGCGTTCAGGGCGGTGCTGAAGAGCGGGTTCTCCCCCGCGACGACGGCGTGTGCCGCGTGGGCCAGCATCCACTCGAAGAGCACCTGGTCGCCGGCCTGGTGGAACAGCCGCCCGGGGTGGCCCCACTGGGCGCTGGTCAGCAGCACCGCCAGCCCCAGGTAGCCGGCGACGACCAACGCGTCCGGCAGCCACGCCGGCCGGGGTGGGCGCGCGGTGGACGGACCGACCGTCGCCGTCTCCGTCGGCGACGACGTCGTTCCGGTGGACATCAGACCGCGCGGTCGGTCAGCGTCCGAACGTCCCACACCCAGACGTCCAGCTCCTGGCGACCGGGGCCGACCAGCTCCTCGACGGTACGCCGCAGCGGTTCGACGTGCTGCTGACGGACCGGCAGCACCAGGATCGCCGCGTGCCAGTGCCGCAGCTCGTCGGTGAAACGCCGACGCTGCCGGTCGTCCAACTTGGGGGTCCGGCCGGTGGTCGCCACCTCCTCCAGCAGTTGGCCCACCCCGCTGGGCCGGCCGCCGAACCGACCGGGGTCGCCGGTGTTGCCGTTGCGGGGGGCGAGGAAGTAGCCACCCGGGATCTTGAAGTCGAGGTTGGTGGCCGCCGCCCAACGCATGCCGTGGGTGTTGCCCATGCTGGGCACCGGGATCGGCACGAGCGTCTGGTCCGGGCCGACGTACGCCCGCCAGCGGTCGGCGGTGATGAACTCCGGCACCGGCGGCCGGGACACCATCCGCAGCGGCATCGGGGCGATCGGCAGCAGCGCGAACGCCAGGCCGGCGGCGGTGAGCGTCCGGACGGTACGCCGGTCGGCCGGGCGCAGCTCCCAGGCCCGCTCGACGGCGAGCGCGAGCAGCAGACCGATGACCACAGTGGTGATCAGGCCGAACCGGGTCGGCACGACCGCGTCCAGCAGGGGCAGGTGCACCAGCAACTCCCACGGCCCGGTGATCAGCTCCCGGTCCCACCAGGAGATCCGCTCGCCGAGGGAGAGCAGGGCGAAGAAGCCACCGGTCGCGGCGAGCGCCCGCACGACCATCTCCCGCCGCAGCCACACCACGACACCGACGGCGAGCAGCGACAGACTCCAGCCGAAGAAGGCGTTCTCCTCGGAGTAGTTCGGGGCCAGGTTGACGTTGGCCCGCTGGTTGCCGCCGAGGGTGGCCGAGCCAGGGGCGAAGAAGGCGGCGATGTCGTTGCCGTAGTCCTGCACCGCGTCGCTGAGCCCGTGGTACGCCATCGGCCCGGCGAACTGCACGTACAGCGGGTACGCCAGCAGCGCCCCGGCCAGCAGCGCGCAGGCGGCGAGGCCGGCGGCCAGCGGTCGCCACGCCGCCCGCCAGCGGGCCGGCTCCTGGGCCACCACCGCGAGCAGGAAGATCCCGCAGGCCAGCGCCGTGAAGAGCAGGATCTCCTCGTTGATGAACGCCTGCGCGGTGACGAGCAGGGCGAGCAGGGCACCGTCGCGGACCGGCCGGCGCGAGCGGGTGAGCACCAGCACCCGCCAGACGATGAACGGCAGCAGGAACTGGCTGATGATGTTCGGGTGCCAACTGGCGTGCGAGAGCATCGCCGGGGAGAACCCGCAGAACCAGCCGCCGGCCGCGGCCGCGAGCGGCGTCCGCACGACGTGGCGGCGCAGCACGAGGTACCAGGCCATCGCGGTGCCGGCGAGGCCGAGCGTCACCAGCACCACGAAGGACACCGCCGGCCCGAACAGCAGGGTCACCGGCACCATCGGGATGCCCAGCGCCAGCACCGCCGTGTTGGCCATCAGGTTGACGCCGTCGGGGTAGTTGAACTGCTCGGTGTAGAACGGGTACTCGCCGTGCAGCACCACCCGCACCGAGTGGGCGAGGAAGAACTGCACCTGGGCCGGGTCTCCGGTGTAGAGCGACGCCACCCGGCCGGCCGGGTCCAGCCAGATCCGGCTGGTCACCCAGAGCGCGGCGAGCAGGAACAGCGCGCCGACCGCCAGGTGCTGCCGTCGCCGGGTCCAGCGGGCCCACCGACGTCGGCGCGGCCCGGCAGTCCCCTCGTCGCCGTCCCCTTGCGCGGGTACGCCAGCCGGGGTGACTTCGACGGGTACGCCAGCCGGGGTGGCTCGGGCCGGCGGCGCCGCCGGGGTCTCGACCGGCGCTGCCGGTGGGGCTTCGGCCGGCGCGGCGGCGACCGCAGTCGTGGCCGGTGCGGGCTCGGGCTCGCGCTGAACGGTGCCCACGCCGGCGGCGGCACGGGCTGCCGGAGCAGCGGAGCCGCCGGGAGCGCCGACGGCCCTGGCCCGGGAAGCGGTGGGAGTGTGGTGGCTCACTGTCTCGTCGGGGCCGGCCGCCTCCGGGTGCGGCGCGGACAGGGCGCGGGACTCGGCAGGCGTCACAGTCGGCGGAGTCTACCCGAGCGGCGAAAAGGCACTAAAGCCCCGGTGACGTCCATTGTGGTGGGTGCGGGGCCGGCCAGCGGCAGCGTCGCGTCGGACATCTCGTACTATGGCGCTTTCCCACAACGACGGCGAGGCGATCGGGGGCGGATCAGGTGACTCCGGGCCGCCGGCACGGCAGGGCGCTCAGCGTCCTGCTGACCGCGCTGTTGACCGCCACCGCGTGCGGTCCCGTGGCGGAGCGCACGCCCCGCGACCTGCGGGTGGGGTACGACAGCCTCGACGGCACGCTGGCGGTGTGGCCGCCCCGGGGCGACCTGGCCGGTGACGCGGCGGCGACGGCGGCGGTTACCAGGGCCGTCCGCGACTGGCGCTCGCCGGCTGACGACCGGGCGCACCTGCCCTCGTCCGGCATCCTCTTCTCGGGCCGGGTCGACGGGGCGCCGGTGGCCCTGGTCGCGGCCGACGTGCCCGGTGAGAGCGCCTCCTGGCTGCTGCAACTCACCGGCGACGGCGGCCGGTACGCGATCGCCCGCGCCACCGAGTACACCGACCCCGGCTACCTGGTCTACTCCGACGTCCTGCCGGTGCAGACGGCCGGTGGTCGGCGCTACCTGGTCTCCGCCCGGGTGCAGCAACTGCTCGGGCCGCAGGGCCGGGCGCTGACCGTCGCCGACGGCCTCAGCGCCCCGGTCGACGTGCCGGCCTGCACGGCGGTCGGCGTGACGGCGACCCTGCGGGCCACCGAGTCGCTGCCCCGCGGGCGGGCCGCCGACCGGCTGCTCGACCTGGGCACCGGCACGACCGACCCGCGCTATCCGCTGGTTCGTGACGAGTCCGGCGCGGGCCGGCGGGCGCTCACCGGCCTGGACACCTGCGTGCTGGCCGGCGAGCGGGGTCCGTTCGGCAGTATTCCGCGACGGATCGGCGACCGGGACGCGCCGAAGTCGGTGCCGACGTCCTGGCCGATGGCGAAGCTCTCGGTCCGCTCGCTCGGTGAGGTGGCTCTCGGCGGCGGCGAGCCGGCCGAGTTGCAGCAGCTCAGCTGGGACACCGACGCCGGCACGATGACCGCGGTCGTCTACCGGCCGGCGGACGGGAGCGCGCCGGTGGTCTCACCGGCCGACCGGGCCACGCCGTTGCAGACGTACCAGCTGCCGGTGCCCGGCCAGCCGCTTGTGGTGCTCAGCTGGCGGGCCACCCGGGACAGCTCCCTCTCGGTGCCGCCCGGCACCCCGCTGCTGGTGGAGCGCCCCGGCCTGGTGGTCGTCCCCGAGCCGGCCAGCACCCAGACCTACAGCCTGGCCAACACCGACAAGACCCACTACCGCTCAGTAAGCCCCCACCCCCGCTAACCCCCCAACCCCCCAACCCGGTCGATCATGGACTCCTGGTGGGCGTCGCATACGTCTTTGCCCGTTCTGTGCGGCACCACTACTCCATGATCGACCGCGCAAGGGTGTGGCGCGGCACGCCGACGGGGGGGGGGGCCGGGGGGGGCGCCCCCCCGCCGGGGGGGCGGGTGGGTTGTTGGGCGGGGGGGTGGGGGGGGGGAGCCGGGGCGGGGGGGGGGGCCGGGCGGCGTTCC
>NZ_JBFAPG010000109.1:0-14940 GCF_040675595.1 Micromonospora sp. NPDC049580 | reverse complement strand
GCCGCCGCGCTGCGTCAGGCGGGTGCGGCGACGGTGTACCGCCGGGCCGCCGAGGGCCGGCCGGCCGCCGAGGTGCCCGCGCCGACGCTTGCCGACGAGCTGGCCGGGACCGCGACCGCGCTGGCCGCCCGCTTCGACGCCCGCAACGGCACCACGCACCAGTCGGAGTGGATCGCCCGCCGGCTCGCCGTCCGGCCCAGCGGCGAGCACCTGCCGCTCTCCGCGAGCGTCCGCCGCCGTCCGGCCGATCCAACCGTCGCGCTCGGTGCGGGCACGCCCGCGTCCGCCGACCGAGGTGGCCGGGATCGGGCCGAGGCGCCCGCCGTGACCCTGCCCGCCGACGCCGACGCGGACGAGTTGCTGGCCCTCGCCGAGGAGAGCTGGGGCCGACACGACCGGGCCACGTTCCAGGCGGCGCTGGCCGCGTGCGACGACCGGTTCGGCTCCGCCGACCTGCCGGCGCGCACGGTCGCGCACCGGCTGGCGCTGCGGGCCGCCGAGCGCGGCGACGAGGACGACATCGAGGGCGCGGTCGAGTTGAACCGGGCGGCGCTGGACCTGTACCGCTCGGCGGGCGAGGAGGTGCCCGCCCAGGTGGTCGCCGGGCGGCTCGGCGTGCTGCTGACCAGGGACGACGAGCACGCCGAGGAGGGGCTCGCGCTGGTCCGGGAGGCCGCCGAGGTGCTGGACCGGCTCGGTGACGCCCGGCAGCGGGCCGCGGGGCACGACCGGCTGGCGTTGGCGCTGCTGCACCAGCAACGGTGGGCGGACGCCCTCGCGGCGCTGGACCGGGCACCGGCCGACGCGGGTGGCGACCGGCACCTGGCGGCTCGGATCGCGCTGCACCGGGCACACCTGCTGGAGCAGTCCGACCGCGTCGACGAGGCCCGCGCCGCCGCCGAGGAGGCTCGCGGCATTGGTCGTGAGCTGGGCATCGGTGAACTGCTCACGGCGGCCTGCCTGGCCTGGGCGCGGACGGTCGACGACCCGGCGGAGGCGGTGGCCGCCTGCGACGAGGCGCTGCGGGTGGCGCCGGCGGACGCGGAGCTGCCCGTCCGGGTCGCCCGCGCGCGGGCGCTGCTCTCCGCCGGTCGGCCCGCCGACGCGGTGGACGATTTCGTCGAGGCGGTGACGCTCTGCGTGGAGCGCGGCGCCGAGGGGGACGCGTTCCTGCGCTGGGAGCTGGCGAACGCGTACCGGATGGTGGGCCGGCTCGCCGAGGCGGCCGAGGTCGCCGAGGAGGCCGTGCTCGGCCTGGACCGGCTGGGCGCCCAGGCGGAGGCCGACCGCTGTCGGCACCTGCTGGCCGGCGTGTACGCCGGGCTCGGCGAGATCGATCCGGCGCTGGCCCTGCTGGAGCAGTTGTCCACCAACCTGGACGGCCCGGACAACCTCCCGCACCGGGCGCAGGTGCTGGAGGAGGCCGGCGGGATCCTCTACGACGCCGACCGGGACGCGGTTGCCGCCGAGCGGTTCGCCGCCGCCGCCACGGCATACCGGCTGGCCGACCTGCCGTTGGACGAGCTGCGCGCCCGTCGGCGGGAGGCGTACGCCTGGTTCTGGTCCGACGACCGACCGGCGGCGGTCCGGACCATCGAGCTGGTGGACGGGTTGGCGGCCGCGTTGGCCGGGCAGCCGGAGCCGGAGCCGCCGGTGACGTACGAGCTGGCGATGGCGGCCGAGGCCGGTGCGCGGGTGTTGGTCGGGGAGGGGCGGCCGGACGAGGCGCTGAACCGGCTCGCCGGGGTGCCGGACCGGCTCCGGTCGATCGAGGCGTTCGGCGAGGCGGCCCAGGTCGAGATTCTCGTCGGTGAGCTGCTGCTGCGCCTGGACCGGCCGGCCGAGGCGGAGCCGCTGCTGCGCCGCGTACTCGGTGGGCTCCCGGCCGGCTCGCGGCCGGTCCGCCAGACGGCCTGGCTGCTGGCCCGCGCCCTGGACCTGCTGGATCGACCCACGGAGGCCGCCGCGCTGCGCGCGGAGCACGACCTCGACCCGGACGAGTAGACCTCTTCGCCGACCGGTCGGCCCCGCCCGAGCGGGGGCCGGCCGGTGGCGTGGCGCACGCAACCGACCGGTAACCGCCGCCCCACCGCGGTCGGCTCGCGGTCTACGCTTGCCCCGTGACGGTGGAACAGCAGGCACGGGGTGCGGCGGGTGCGGGCCGGCGCCGGTCCCGCAAGGACGAGATCCTGGAGATCGCGGTCGGTCTGTTCGCCGCCCGTGGCTATCACGGCGTGTCGATGGACGACATCGGTGCGGCAGCCGGGGTGACCGGCCCCGCGCTCTACCACCACTTCGCCGGCAAGGAGGCCATGCTGGCCGCCGCGCTGATCCCGGTCAGCGAGGGGCTGTTGGCCGGCGGCCGGGAACGCGCCGCCGGGCATCCGGACGACCCGCGCGGCGCGCTGGAGTCGCTGATCGACTTCCACGTCGAGTTCGCGCTGGCCAACCCGGCGGTGATCGCACTGCACCTGCACGAGCTGGACCGCCTGCCGGAGGAGCCGCGACGACGGATCCGCCGCCTGCAGCGGATGTACGTCGAGGAGTGGGTGACGGTGCTGACCGCGCTGCACCCGGGCATGCCCGACGGTGAGGCGCGGGTGTTGGCGCACGCCGCGTTCGGCCTGATGAACTCGACCCCGTTCCTGGGCGGCGAGGTGGACCGTCGGCGTCGCGCCGAGCTGCTGCGCGGCGCGACCCTGGCCGCGCTGCTCGCCTGAGCCCGGCCGCGCTGCTCGTCTGAGCCCCGGCTCGTCAGGAGTGGGCCGGTCGTGGTTCCCTGGCATCGTCCCACCATCCGGACGCCGGGAGGAAACATGATCGAGTCACTGCTGGTCGCCAATCGGGGCGAGATCGCCCGCCGGGTCATCCGGACCGCCAAGCGGCTCGGCATCCGCGCGATCGCGGTGTATTCGGAGGCCGACGCCGACCTGCCCTTCGTCGCCGAGGCGGACGAGGCCGTTCTCATCGGCCCGCCGAACCCGGCCCAGAGCTACCGCAACGTCGAGGCGATCCTCGCCGCCGCGAAGTCGACCGGCGCACAGGCCATCCACCCCGGCTACGGGTTCCTGTCGGAGAACGCCGAGTTCGCCCGTACCGTCGAGGCGAGCGGGCTGATCTGGGTCGGGCCCGGCGCGGACGCGATCACCGCGATGGGCGACAAGATCAATGCCCGGAACCTGATGGCGGCGGCCGGCGTCCCGGTCGCGCCCGGCACCACCGACCCGGCCGCCGACCTGGACGCGGCGGTCGCCGCCGCTGCGGAGATCGGCTACCCGGTGATGGTCAAGGCCGCCGCGGGTGGCGGGGGCATGGGCATGGGCGTGGCCGTCGACGAGGCAGCGCTTCGCACCGAGTACGACAAGGTGCGCGCGTTCGCCGAGCGGATGTTCGGCGACGGTTCGGTGTTGATCGAGCGGTACTTCCCCCGGGTGCGCCACGTGGAGGTGCAGATCCTCGGCCTGGCCGACGGTCGGGTGGTGGCGCTCGGCGAACGGGAGTGCTCGGTGCAGCGGCGCAACCAGAAGCTGGTCGAGGAGTCGCCGTCCCCGGCGGTCTCGCCGGAGCTGCGGCAGCGTTTCCTGGCCGCGGCGGTGCGCGCCGGTGAGGCCGTGGGTTACCGCAACGCGGGAACTGTCGAGTGTCTGCTCGACCCGACCACGAACGAGTTCTTCTTCCTGGAGATGAACACGCGGTTGCAGGTGGAGCACCCGGTGACCGAGTACGTCTACGGGATCGACCTGGTGGAGGAGCAGTTGCGGGTGGCGTCCGGGCTGGCGCCGACGTTCGACCCGGACGCGTTGACGCCGAGCGGGCACGCGATCGAGATGCGGATCAACGCGGAGGATCCGAAGCGCTTCCTGCCCGGCCCCGGCGTGGTGAAGACCTGGGTGGAGCCCACGGGTGCGGGCGTCCGGGTGGATTCCGGCTACACCGGCGGCAACACGGTCACTCCGTTCTACGACAGCCTGATGGCCAAGCTGATCGTCAGCGGCGACACCCGCGAAGAGGCGTTGGAGCGCGCGAAGGCGGCGGTGGCCGCCTTCCGGATCGAAGGCCCGAAGAACAACCTCCCGTTCTTCGCCGAGCTGCTGGAGAACGAGGAGTTCCTCAGCGGCGCGTACGACACCGGCATCGTCTCCCGCATGCGCTGACCCGCCGTTCTGGTTGATCAAGAGGTTTGCGTCAGGAGTGGCCGGAATCCTGACGCAAACCCCTTGATCGCCGCTGGAAGCAGCGGAGATCGTACGGCCCTGCTCGTTACAGGTGCCTGCGCAGGTCGTAGGAGTCGTCGATCTTCGGCTGCCGGCCGTGCCAGGGCTGGTCGACCAGGTGGGGCGGCATCCCCCTGCGCTGCCCGGGTAGACCGGGGGAGCCGGTGTCCAGCCGTGGTGCCCGGTAGTGGCTCTGTACCGAACCGCCGCCTCTGGGCTGGGTCGTCGGGAAGTGCCTGGTGTTGGGAGCCCCGGAGGACGGGCCGGTCAACGGCTCGTGCTGTCGAGGCAGATCGTCCGACGTTGGGCCGAGGGACCGGGCCGCGAGGGCAGACCGCAGCTTGCTGACCTCCACCCTGAGGTCCAGCCGCTCTCGTTCCAGGTCGGCGATCCTCTGGCGCAGGCGCTCTTCGACATCCTCGCCGCCCCGCCCCTCGGTGTCATCCTCGGCTCGTTCGTCGCGAACTCCACTCGGCGGTTTCTCGCCGCGGGCCAGCTCGTACAACTCGGCGAAGTGGGCCAGCCGCTGCCGGCGGAGCTCCGGCGGCAGCGCGTGCTTCACCACCAGCATCACCGTCTGCCAGGGTGGGCCCTTGCTCTCGGCGGTGAAGTGTCGCGACAGCTTCTTGCGCAGAAGGGACTTCTTCTTGCGTCGACTGGACCGGTCGGGATCGGATCGGGGTGTGTGGATCCGGTCGGCCAGCTTCTGCCAGGTGTCGATCGGCCCGATCTCGGGACAGGTCTCCACGATCTCGCGGACCGCCAGCCCGTACTCCGACACGGCGGGGTTGTGATAGCGCTGCTGGTATTGCGCTTCGAGTATCGATCGCGGGACGAGTCGGTGTCTCTGGGTGCGCTCCTCTGCTGGAAGCGGCGGATCGGCTTCGGTGGTCATGTCGGTCCCCTCAATGCGGTGGTCATGCGGGTCCTTCCAAGAGCTCACATGACTCGGACCAGTATTTGTACCGCCTCCGATCAACCAACTGGGTATTAAAGGCTGTGTCGCCAGTCAGATTCCTGGCCGGGTGGCTGGCCGGGACGCAGGCCTTGTATCGGAACCGTTCTGGCCCTGTCCTGGTTGGACTGTCGATGCTCCTGCGGTTGGCCGGTTGGGCCGGCGAGAACCCGGTCAGAAGATCGTCATGTTCCTCGGGCCGTGTCGTTGTCGTAAGCGGATGGGAAAACACCCGCGCTCGATCCGGATTGGTTGTTGATCGCGGGATCAGTCGTGGAAGTTCCAACGACTGGTAATCCCATCGCAATTGCGGACCGACGCTTGGGAGGAAGTAGATGAACGGTAATGGTTTGCGGCGGCTGAGCGCGGGACGACGAATAGTCCGAATTCTGCGTAAAGCGTCCCTCGGTACCGACGGTGCCGTGGTGATGGCCCTGCTCGTGGGTCGGGAGGACGCCGCCGCGTGCGCCGGCGCCCTCTCGACCGCACTCCGATGCGCTGCGGAGCTCTTGGAAGGACCGTCGCAGCGCTGACCACCGGAGGCGTTCTGGCGGTGGGGCCGAGCCGATGGCTGGCCCCACCGCCACGCCGGCACCAACGTAGCCACCCGGCCGACCGCGGTTCCATGGCGCTGGTGGTGAACGGACCCTTCTGGCCCGATTCATCCGCCGAAGAGTGACCGGAAGCTGTCCAGAAGGGCTACCCGGACGGAAGGCTGACGTACAGGGTGTCCGTCCCGGTCTCGGTGCTGGCGGCTATGAGGGCTGGTGTCGCTACCGTTGCCCCAGCAGAGCAGACAGTGAGGTGACCCATGGCGGAACTGCCAGATTTCGTGTCGATTCGTGAGGTCGGGCCGCGGGACGGGCTGCAGAACGAGGAGCCGATTCCCGTCGACGCGAAGGTGCGGCTGCTCGACGCGCTCTCCGGCACCGGCGTACGCCGGATCGAGGCGGTGTCGTTCGTGCACCCGTTGGCGATCCCGCAGATGGCCGACGCCGACGAGGTGTGGCGGCGGGCCACGAAGGCCGACGGGGTGCGCTACTCGGCGCTGGTGCCGAACACCCGGGGCGCGCAGCGGGCCCTGGCCGCCGGGTTCACCGAGATCGAGGTGGTGGTGTCGGCCAGCGACACGCACAACCGGCGCAACGTCAACCGCTCGACCGACGAGTCGTTGGACGACATCGCCGAGCTGATCGACCTCCTGCACGGGGTGTCCGCGCGGGTCGAGGTGATCGTGGCGACCAGCTTCGGGTGCCCGTACGAGGGGGACATCGACCCGTGGCGGGTCGCCGGCATCGTCGACCGCGTGGTCCGCGACGGCGCGGACCGGGTGGCGTTCGGCGACACGACCGGCATGGCCACTCCGCGTCGGGTCCGTGACCTGCTGACCGCGGTACGCGACCGCAACGCGCACGTGCCGGTGCTGCTGCACTTCCACAACACCCGGGGTACGGCGCTGGCCAACCTGCTGACCGCGCTGGAGCTGGGGGTGACCGAGTTCGACGCCAGCGTCGGCGGCCTGGGCGGCTGCCCGTACGCCCCGGGGGCCAGTGGCAACCTCGCCACCGAGGAGGCCGTGCACATGCTGCACGACATGGGCGTCGACACCGGCATCGACCTGGCTGCCCTGATCGAGGTGGCCGAGCTGGCCGAGGAGCTGCTCGGCAAGAAGCTTCCGTCCGGCGTGCTGCGGGCGGGCCCGCGTACCCGGCTGACGCCGATGCCGAGCTGAGGACGCGACGAAGGGGCCGGCGAACACGCCGGCCCCTTCGTTCGTGCCAGGTCGGTCAGCTCACCGGGGTGAGCACGCTCGGCCAGCTGTCCCGGAAGATGTCCGCGCTGCGGCCGGTGCTGCGCTCGGTGGCGCTGAGGGTGCCGGCGAAGAGGCTGCTCACCCGGTTCGCCTCGGCGGTGCTCGGGTACGGGTTGGTGCAGCTGGTGCCGGCGCTGCCGCCGGACATCAGGATCGCGCAGTTGCCGTTGTAGTTGTCCGGCAGGCCGAGGATGTGCCCGATCTCGTGGGTCATGATCCGCAGCGGGCTGTACTGCGCCGCCTGCTGGGTGTCGATGTAGACCCGGCCGTTGCCGAGGCTGGTCCGCACGGCGTAGGAGCCGCCGCCGGTGATCTGGTAGATCCGCAGGTTGGAGCCGCAGTTCGCGGTAAGCGTCAGGTTCGTGGTGGCGTTGTTCCAGATCGAGGCGGCCTGGTTGGCGGTGCCGGCGTAGGTGCCTGCCTGGCTGGTGTTGTAGCAGATGGTCATCGCGGCGGACGCGGGCGCGGGGTTGGCGACCGTGACGCCGAGCGTGGCACCTGCCGTCGCGACAAACGCGACGGCGAGCCGACCGAGTCGTGAGGTCATCGCTGACTCCTTATCCGGGAGGGGGTGCCAGGAGCCTATCCACAGAGATTAATAGATTTCAATGTTTCGTTCAAAGAAGCGTCGGCCGGTCGTGGGTCGCCGGGAGGTGCGCGAATGCGATAGCCTAACGATCGTTCAGGTCAGTACGGGCGAGGGAGTCGGCGTGACGCTCGACGGTGAGGCGCTGGAGCAACTGCGCAAGCGGGCCCGGTCCGGCGGCGCGGACAAATACCACGCGGCCAACGAGGCCAAGGGCAAGCTCTTCGCCCGCGAACGCGTCGCGCTGCTGGTCGACGAGGGTTCGTTCGTCGAGGACGGCCTCTACGCCAACGCGCTCGCCGACGGGCTGCCCGCCGACGGCGTGGTCACCGGCACCGCCACGATCGACGGGCGGCAGGTCTGCCTGATGGCCAACGACTCCACCGTCAAGGCCGGCAGTTGGGGCGCCCGGACCGTCGAGAAGATCATCCGGATCATCGAGCGGGCGTACGGCGCCGGCGTGCCGATGGTCTACCTGGTCGACTCCGCCGGCGCCCGGATCACCGACCAGGTCGACCTCTTCCCCGGCCGGCGTGGCGCCGGCAAGATCTTCTGGAACCAGGTCCGCGCCTCGGGTTCGATCCCGCAGGTCTGCGCGCTGTTCGGCCCGAGCGCCGCCGGTGGGGCGTACATTCCGGCGTTCTGCGACGTGGTCGCCATGGTCGACGGCAACGCGAGCATGTATCTCGGCTCCGACCGGATGGTCGAGATGGTCACCGGGGAGAAGACCACCCTGGAGGCGATGGGCGGGGCCAAGGTGCACACCGCCGAGTCCGGCGTCGGGCACTTCCTCTGCAAGACCGAGGCCGACGCGCTCGACGTGGTGAAGACCTACCTGTCGTACCTGCCCGCGAACTGGACCCAGGCGCCGCCGGCCGCGCCGGCGGTCGCCGCGCCCGCGAAGGCCGACCTGGCCGCGCTCGTGCCGGCCAGCGAGCGGCAGGCGTTCGACATGCGGCGGTACGTCAAGGGCCTGCTCGACGAGGGTTCCTTCTTCGAGATCCAGGCGCTGTGGGCCAAGGAGCTGACCATCGGGTTCGGCCGCCTCGACGGCCAGGTCGTCGGCGTGCTCGGCAACAACTCGATGTTCAAGGGCGGCGTGCTCTTCGTCGACTCGGCCGACAAGGCGACCCGGTTCGTGCAGCTCTGCGACGCGTTCAACGTGCCGCTGCTCTTCCTCAGCGACGTACCCGGCTTCATGGTCGGCAGCGCCGTGGAGAAGCAGGGCATCATCCGGCACGGCGCCAAGATGATCACCGCCATCTCCGAGGCGACCGTCCCGAAGATCTGTGTGGTGGTCCGCAAGGCGTACGGCGCCGGCCTGTACGCGATGGCCGGCCCCGGCTTCGAGCCGGACGCGACAATCGCGCTGCCCACCGCGAAGATCGCGGTGATGGGCGCCGAGGCCGCCGTGAACGCCGTCTACGCCAACAAGATCGCGGCGATCGAGGACGCGGACGAGCGGGCCGCCTTCGTGGCCGCCAAGCGGGCCGAGTACGAGCAGGACATCGACGTCGTCCGGCTCGCCAGCGAGCTGGTGGTGGACGCCATCGTCGAGCCGCACGACCTGCGTGGCGAGCTGGTCCGCCGCTTCGCCGCCGCGCGTACCAAGGACCGGCACTTCTCCCGGCGTCGACACGGCGTGACCCCGGTCTGACCCTCGCCCCACCCCCACAGCGATCCGCCTGCGGCGTCACGAGCGCCGGGGCGGCCGTCCACACAGGAGGATGAGATGGACTTCCGGCTCACCGACGAACAAACGGCGCTGCGGGAGAGCGTGCGGGACTTCGCCCGCGAGGTGGTCGCCCCGGTCATCGCCGAGCACTACGAGCAGCACACCTTCCCGTACGAGGTGATCCGGCAGATGGGCAAGATGGGCCTGTTCGGCCTGCCCTTCGGCGAGGAGCACGGCGGGATGGGCGGCGACTACTTCGCGCTGTGTCTGGCTCTGGAGGAGCTGGCCCGGGTCGACTCCAGCGTCGCGATCACGCTGGAGGCGGCGGTCTCGCTCGGTGCGATGCCGATCTACCGCTTCGGCACCGAGGAGCAGAAGGCCACCTGGCTGCCGAAGCTGCTCAGCGGCGAGGCGCTGGCGGGCTTCGGGCTCACCGAGCCGGGCACCGGATCCGACGCCGCCGGCACCCAGACGCGTGCCGTGCTGGACGGCGACGAGTGGGTGATCAACGGGTCGAAGGCGTTCATCACCAACTCGGGGACCGACATCACGGCCCTGGTCACCGTCACCGCCGTGACCGGCACGAACGCGGACGGCTCCAAGGAACTGTCGACGATCATCGTGCCCACCGGTACGCCCGGATTCACGGTGGCCCCCGGTTACTCCAAGGTCGGGTGGACCGCCTCGGACACCCACGAGTTGACCTTCGACGACTGTCGGGTGCCCGCGGCCAACCTCCTCGGTGCCCGCGGCCGAGGGTTCGCCCAGTTCCTGCGGATCCTCGACGAGGGCCGGATCGCGATCGCCGCACTGGCCGTCGGCCTCGCGCAGGGCTGCGTCGACGAGTCGATCAAGTACGCGCAGGAGCGGGAGGCGTTCGGCCGCCCGATCGGCGCCAACCAGGCCATCCAGTTCAAGATCGCCGACATGGAGCTGAAGGCGCACACCGCCCGCCTGGCCTACTACGACGCCGCCGCCCGGATGCTGGCCGGTGAGCCGTTCAAGCGACAGGCCGCCATCGCGAAGCTGCACGCGAGCACCATCGCGGTGGACAACGCCCGGGAGGCGACCCAGATCCACGGCGGGTACGGCTTCATGAACGAGTACCCGGTCGCCCGGTTCTGGCGGGACTCCAAGATCCTGGAAATCGGCGAGGGCACCAGCGAGGTGCAGCGCATGATCATCGCCCGCGACCTGGGTCTCTGAACCACCCACACCGCACCTGGACGCGGCCCGGTCCCGCTCCGCCTCTCCCTGCCCGCCACCGGCCGGCCGTCTGCCGTCGGCCGGCCGTTCGACGCCGGCTTGCTGTCTGACGCCGGCTTGCCGTCGTGGGCCGGCCAGCCGTTCGGCTGTCGGATTTTCGGCGAGCGGACGTCGGCAGACCGACGTTCGACTGCCGATGGTCGGAGTCGATCCGTACTCTTCGTGGCCATGACTCCGGAGCATGATCGGTCGCGGAGCCCGGCCGGTCGTAGCGGGCTGCCGGAACTGCTGCGTGCGCACCGGCGCGCGGCCGGCCTGACTCAGGCGGAGCTGGCGTCCCGTGCCGGGGTCGGCGTGCGGACGGTGCGGGACCTGGAGCGCGGCCGGTCGGTCCGGCCGCAGCGCACCACAGTCGAGTTGCTGGCCACGGCGTTGGAGTTGGCCGGCGCGACCCGGGCGGCGTTCCTGGCGACGGCCCGCGGCGCCGCCGGCGGTGAGTCGCCCCGGCCGGACGTCATCTCGGGCACGCTCGGGGTTGGCGCCGGTGTCACGTCCACAGCCGGAGCCGCCCGGGCCGCCGCTCGGGTGGCCCTCCCCCCACCGGTAGCCCTGATCGGCCGCGACCGCGACGTCACCGAGCTGGCCGGAATGCTGACCGCGGAACGCGGCCCCCGACTGGTGAGCCTGGTCGGGCTGGCCGGGGTCGGCAAGACCGCGCTCGCGCTCGCCGTTGCCCACGCAGCCGCCCGCGCACATCCGGGCGGTGTGGCCGGCGTGCTGGTCGGCGAGGGCTCGGACGGACCGGACGTGCTCGCCGCCACGATGACCGTCCTCGGCGCGGCCCGGCTGCCGGAACTCGTCGCCCGGCTCGCCGGACGGCCGGCACTGCTGGTCATGGACGCGGTCGAGCGCGCCCCCGGCCCGGTGGCCGAGACCCTGCACCGGCTGGGCATCGTGCTGCCGTCGTTGCGGGTGCTGGTCACCGGACGGCACCCGGTCGGGCTGCCCGGTGAACGGGTCTGGCCGGTAGCCCCGCTCGAGGTGCCGCCGCCGGACGCCGAGCACTCCGGGCCGGCCACGCTCGGCTCGTGGCCGGCGGTCGCGCTGTTCACCGCGCGGCTCGCCCAGGTCCGTCGGGAGCCGCCGACTCCGGACGAGCTGCCGGCGTTGGCCGCCCTGGTCCGTCGGCTGGGCGGCCTGCCGCTGGCCATCGAGCTGATGGCCGCCCGGGGCCGGTTGCTCGACCTCACCGAACTGCTCGATCGGTACGGCGATCGCGTGCTCGACCTGACCACCTCGGCCGACCCGGCGGCCCGTAACCGCTGGGACGGGCCGGAGGCGGCCACCCGCCGCCCGTATGCCACCGATGCCACCCGGGCGGCGGTGGCGGTGACCCTGCGGGACGCGGTGGCGACCAGCTACCGACTGCTCGCGCCGGATGAGCGCGACGCGCTGCGGCGGCTTGCCATGTTCGGCAACCGGTGGTCGGTGGAGCTGGCCGAGGAGATGCTCGCCGACGAGGCCGACCGGGACGGTACGGTCGCCATCGATCCGGTCCCGCTGCTGGACCGCCTCGTCGAGCTCGGCCTGCTGAGCGTTCGCGGCACCGGGCCGTTCCGGTTCCGCCTGCTCGACGCGGTTCGTGACTTCGCCATCGAGCAGGCCGTGGGCAGTGGTGAGCTGACCTGCGTACGGCGTCGGCATGCGGAGGTGGTCGCCCGCCTCGTGGCGCGGACCGCCTCCGACCTGGCCGGCCCCCGGATGCTCGACGCGGTGCACCGGCTCGACGAGGTGAGCAGCGACATCAGCACGGCGCTGGCCCACGCGGCCACCGACGACCCGCTGACCGCGCTCCGTCTGGCGGCCTGCCTGCCCCGTTGGTGGCGCTTCCGGGGGCGCGATGTCGCCGGGCGGCAGTGGCTGCGGCGGTTGCTGGCCGACCCCCGAACCGTGGACGCCGACCCGATCCTTCGCGGCTGGGCCAGCCTCGGGGTGGCCCGGCTCGCCGCCGAGCACGGTGCCGAGGTCGACGAGTTGCCGACGGCGCGGGCCGCGTTGGAGGCGTTCCGACAGGCCGGCGACGTGACCGGCGAGCTGGAGGCGCGCAGTGTGCTCGGCGCGCTGCTGACCACCGTCGGCGGGCACGACGAGGCCCGGGAGCAGGCCGAGGCGGTGCTCCGGCTCGCCGCCCGCAACGGGCGGACCCGGGAGCTGGCGGTGGCGCAGAACAGCCTCGCCTGGCACGAGATCCGCGTCGGTGACCTGGTCGCGGCACGCCGTCGGCTGGCTGCCGTGGACCGGCTCGCCGCCGAGGGCGGTGAGCAACGGTTGCGGGTGTTGGCCTGGGCCAACCGGGCCGAGGTGTCCCGCCTGGAGGGCCGGTACGCCGATGCCGTCGACCAGGGCCGGCGCGCGGCGTCGGCACTGTTCGAGTTGGGTGACCCGGGGCATCGACGGCGGGTGCTCGGGACGGTCGGATTGGCGCTCGCGCAGGACGGGCGTGCCACGGAGGCGACCGAGGTGCTGACCGAGCTGCGTGCGGGGGGCGCCGAGGCGACAGTTGTCGTGCCGGGCCAGCAGTGGGTGGAGCGGGTCGGACTCCCGCGACCGCGCTCGGACGACACGGTGTTGTCCTGGGGCGGGCCGGAGGCGGGTATCTGTGCGCTGATCGAGGGGAACCTGGCACTGCACCGGGGTGACCGGGAACTGGCGGCCGAGTGGTTCGCCGCCGCTGCCGAGGCCGGTCACGATCGGCGGGACGTGGTGGAGGCGCTGGTGGGCCTCGCCGCGAGCACGTCGGACCCGGCGGTTCTCGATCGTCTCGACCGGGTCTGCGAGGAGAGTGGCATCCGGTTGCTGCCGCAGGAGTCCGGGCTGCTCTATGCGCTGATGGCCGCGCGGGGCGGGTCCGTCGAGCGCTAGTTGGGCGCCCGTCGGTGGCCGGCCCGATGGAGAGTGGCGCGAGCGAAGAGCCCCCTTGGTGCTACCCCTCGCTGTTCGCCCGCGCCGTCACCCCCCGGTGATTCCCCGGTGGACGAAAGCCTGCCACCGCTGCCGGGGTGGAAGGTGCTCTTCAAGAGGTTTGTCCGGTCTGCAAAGTCAGTTCTGCCGGTCTTTCTGCCGGTGCTGCCGGCACCCGCCGCACGCCTCGGTCGACCGCCCGGACGTCGCCCCGACACGGCTCGACCGCCGCTGGCGACACGGGTGGCCGCCGTCCGGTGAGGTCGGGCGGCCACGGTCGGTCAGGCCCGGGTGTCAGCGGTCAGGCCGGGTCGCAGTCGTCGGCCACTTCCTGGTCGGTGCTGCCGGCGGTGGCACCGGGATGGACGGCGTCCCGCACTCGGCGCAGGCCGTCGAGCAGTGCCGCCAGAGCCTCGGGGTCGAGCTGGCCGGTGAACCACTGCTCGATGATCCGCAGATGGCCGGGCAGCGTCTCGTCGAGCCGCTGCATGCCGGCCGCGGTGACCACCGCGTACGAGCTGCGGCGATCGTTCGGGCAGGCTCGGCGGGTGAGCAGCCCGTCGCGTTCCATCCGGTCCACCACACGGGTCACCCCGCTGGTGGACAGTGACGTCTGCGCGGCGAGGTCGGTCATCCGCAGCTGGTTACCGGGTGAGCGGGCCAGTCGAGTGATCACCTCGAACTCGACCGTGGAGAGGTCGTGCTCCTCGAGTTGGGCGGCGAACCGGGCCGAGAGCCCGGCGTGGACCTCGTAGAGGAGGCCAACCGCGGTGATCCGGGGGTCGTCGAACACGTTGGTCACTCGTTAACCCTACCAGTCCTTGACAGAGGGAATGTTGTTGCGGTTATATTTGCTCAAGCAGTCGTTGGGCTACTAAACAATCTTCTGGAGGACACCAGCATGACCAGCAGCATCGATGCGGTTACCCGCGACTGGGACGGCCTCACCATCCCGACGGCCGGCACCTACGTGCTGGACGCGGCGCACAAGCGGGTCGGCTTCGTCGCCCGGCACATGATGGTGAGCAAGGTCCGCGGTGAGTTCAAGGAGGCGACCGCCACCATCACCGTCGCCGAGGACCCGCTGCAGTCCTCGGTCGTCGCCACCATCCAGGGTGCCAGCATCGACACCACCCAGGGCGACCGGGACGCGCACCTGCGCAGCCCCGAGTTCCTGGACGTCGAGAAGTACCCGACCCTGGAGTTCCGCAGCACCGGCGTCAAGTCCCGCCGCGGCAACGAGTTCGTGCTCACCGGTGAGCTGACCATCAAGGACGTCACCCGTCCGGTGGAGCTGGAGGTCGAGTTCGAGGGCGTGGGTCGCAGCCCGTTCGGCCAGGACATCTTCGGCTTCTCCGCGAGCACCGAGATCGACCGCGAGGAGTTCGGCCTGACCTGGAACGTCACCCTGGAGACCGGTGGCGTGCTGGTCGGCAAGAAGATCAAGATCGAGATCGAGGGCGAGGCCGTCCGCCAGGCCTGATCCCACGGATCACCGGTACGCCGGGCCCGCGCCGACGTGCGGCGCGG
>NZ_JBFAPG010000108.1:0-15055 GCF_040675595.1 Micromonospora sp. NPDC049580 | reverse complement strand
GACGCCGCCCGGGGTGACGTCCGCACCGGGCTGCCGGCGACGCTGACCCGGCCGGCACACTGGACGGCCCTGGCGGCGTCCACCTGAGCCTGGTGCAGGAACAGGGTGGCTCGTAGGTCCGCGCCGCGCAGGTCGGCCCCGCGCAGGTCGGCGCCCGTGACGTCGGCCAGACCCAGGTCGACGCCGCGCAGGTCGGCGCCGACCAGCAGCGCGCCGCGCAGGTTGGCCCGGCGCAGGTCCATCCGGCGCAGGTCCGCCCCGAGGAGTTGCGCGCCCCGCCGATCGATCCCGCCGGGGGAGCGGGCCGCGTCACTGGCCTGCGACAGGAGCGGGTTGACGCGGGCCCGGTGTGCGTCGACGTCCACGGTGCCCAGCCGCGCCGGGTCGCTCTCGGCGAGCGCGGCGATCTCGGCGCGGGCGTGCTCCAGCTCGGCGCGCAGCGCGGCCGGTGGGCGCAGCGACACCGCCTCGCCGAGATACCAGAGCAGTTCGTGCAGCGGACGCAGCACCGTGAACGCCTCGGCCATCGCGGGCAGTGTCTCCGGGGCGTCCCGCCAGTCCCGGCCACCGAAGGTGACCTGGGCGACCTGCTGCCCGGCCCCGAAGCAGTCGAAGACCGTGCACCCGGCGAACCCCCGCTCCCGCAGCTCGGTGTGGATGCCGCAGCGGTGGTCCGGGCGCAGGTTCGGGCAGGCCCGTCCGGCCGGCTTGTCGATGGCGAAGTCGGCCGACGCGGCGAAGGCGGGAACCACGCAGCACAACCCGAAACAGCGCGCGCAGTCGGCGCGCAGACGCGACGACTGCGACGGTGGCGCGGGATGGGTCGACACGGGGAAACGGTCCTCCTGGCGATCGAGGCGACGACACCCATTGTCCCGCGTCTCATCCCGACCCGGTGGGTCGGGGGTCACCGTCCGTGCGCGTCGCCGGCCGTCGCGGAGCGAGGAGCGGGGGTACGCGAAGCGTCCGGCGGCGGCACCAGCCGGCGGATCTCCCGCTGCCCGTCGCCGCCGTACTTCTGGTCGAAGTGCCTGTGTACGGTGGCGGCCGGCGTGCGGTCCCCGTCGACCGGCTCGGCCAGGGCGAACACCTTCGGGGCGCCGCCCGGCGCGCGCGGTGGCAGCACGGCCCGCACGGTCAGCGGCCCGGTCACCTTGAACACACCGCAGTCGACGTAGTGCTGCCCCTCCACACTCACGTAGGGCACCTGCACCTCGACCACGTCGGAGTCGTCGTGGCGCAGCGTGACGGCGACCGACCAGTACCGCTCCAGGTTGACCGTCGCCTGCTCGTGCTCCCACAGCTCCTCGAAACGGGCGTGCACGAACCCGCCCCAGGGGCTGTCCATGTCGACCTCGAGCTGGGGCACGTTGAACGACAGCTTCCCGATCGGGAAGAACGAGATCAGCGCCCGGCTGTCCCACTGGTAGAGCTGGATCGACGGGGACGCGTCGTAGAGCCGAACCTGCAACCGGTGCCGCAGTCGGGCGTCGAGCGAGTCCTGGAACAGCGCCAGGTGCCGCAGGTTGGTGCGGATCTGGCGCGGCACGTCCACCCGCTGCCGCTCCAACTCCTCCGAGCGCTGCTGCGCGGCCGTGCAGTCCGGGTCCAGCAGGAGCAACTGCACCTGCGCGCCGTTGGCGAGCGCCGCCCGCACCCCCCGCAGCGCCTCCTCGCGTTGCGTGTCCTCCAGCAGGATCGTCCAGGTGTCGAGGATCCGTACCCGGCGTCCGGAGCGGTGCAGCCGGGTCACGAAGGCGTGCTGGTCGAAGCTCAGGTGCTCCTGCACCCGCGCCCTGCGGGCCTCCTCGAACAGCGGGTCGAAGATGACGTACGAGATGGCCGCGAGGACCACGCTGGAGCCGATGTTGAGCAGCAGGTCGCTGAGGAAACCGCTGCTGCGCCAGGCGGCCAGCAGCAGCACGAGGGCGATCCCGAGCAACGCCCCACCGACGCCGAAGGCACGTCGTTGTCGGCCGCCACGGTCGCCCCGACCAGCCCAGTCGGGCATCCGGTCCCCTTCCGTCCTGGCCCCGCCGATCATCGAGATGCGGAGGATACGTGCCGGCTTTGCCGCTCGCTGTCCCGTTCGCGACCGACGGGTTCGCCGACCGGGCCGTCTCGACCGCTTCTCAGGTGACGGTAACGGGGCAGGGCGACTGCGGAGGGTAGGGGTGGATGGACGACGACGAACGCGAGAAGGCCCTGCTCGCCGCCCTGACTGAGCTGACGACCCTCAGACCCGTCGCCAGTCGTCGGTGGTCAACGCGGCGGCCTGCGGGCCCATCAGCAGCATGCCGCCGTCGACGGGCCAGGACGCCCCGGTGACGTAGCTGGCGGCGGGGGAGGCGAGCAGCGCGACCACGGCCGCCACCTCCCGGGCGTCGCCGGGTCGTCCCACCGGCACGCCGGGCCGCTCCTGGGTGAACGGGTCGACGTCCTCCTGACCGGTCATCGGCGTGGCGATCTCGCCCGGAGCGACGGCGTTGACGGTGATCCCGTCGGCGGCCAACTCCTGGGCCATCACCCGGGTCAGCAGCCCGAGGCCGCCCTTCGCGGCGCAGTACGCGGCGGAACCCACCCGGGGCGCGTGTTCGTGCACGCTGGTGATGCTGATGATCCGTCCGCCGGCGCCGGCGGCCCGCATCCGTCGCGCGGCCCGCTGCGCGCACAGGAAGGGCGCGTCGAGGTCCACGGCGAGCACCTCGCGCCACTGGTCCCAGCCGGTGTCGACGAACGGCGTCGAGATGCCCGTGCCGGCGTTGTTGACCAGCACCCCGATGCCGCCGAGCCGGTCGGCCAGCTCGTCGATCACCGCGGCCGCGTCCGGCAGGCGGGTGAAGTCCACCTCGGCGACCTCGCACCGCCGCCCGGTGGCGCGGACCTCGGCCGCGGTCCGCTCGGCGCCGTCGGGATCGCCGTACCAGGTGATGCCGATGTCGAAGCCGGCCTCGGCCAGGGCGACCGCGCTGGCCTTGCCGATACCGGAGTCCGCGCCGGTCACGACGGCGATGCGGGGGTACGTGTCGTATCGATGGGGCATGGACGGGCAGTACCCCGGTCACGCCCGGCGTACCGTCGCCGGATGCGGATCACCCGATTCACGCAGTCCTGCGTCCGCGTCGAGCACGACGGTGGGGTGCTTGTCGTCGACCCGGGGACCTGGAGCGAACCACGGGCGCTGGTCGGCGCGGACGCCGTCCTGGTCACCCACGAACACACCGACCACGTGGACGTGCTGCGCCTGGCCGGGCTGGGCGTCCCGGTGTATGCCCCGGAGGGCGCCCGGCTGCCCGACCTCGCCCCGCTGCCGAGCGGTGGACGCCGCCGCCGCGTACCCGATCCACGACGCGCAGCTCAACGAGCGCGGCCTGGCCAGCGTCGCCGGCTGGTTCGCCGAGACCATCCCCGGCTACCGCCACCTCGCCCCCGGCGACACCGCCTGAGCGACCGCGCCCTCGGACCGCGTCTGTGGGTGGTCGGAGCACACAACGACATCGACGAGCGTGTCGGTCGGGCTCATGTCGGGTGTGGCCTGCGTCACGGTAGCTTCGGCGCACGCCGACGCCCCCGCCGGCGCTGCCAAGGAGAACGTTCATGACCACACCGCGCCGAACCGCCACCGCCCTGACCGCCGTCCTGCTGCTGATCCTGACCATCGCGGCCCCCGCCCAGGCCGCCACTCCCGCCACCAGGTCGCCCGTCTCCGGGTCGTTGGGCACCTACAACATCTCCGGGGTGTACGTCGCCGGTGTGTCCTCCGGTGGCTACATGGCGACCCAGCTGCACGTCGCCTACTCGTCCCGGATCCGGGGCGCTGCCGTCTTCGCGGCGGGCCCGTACTACTGCTCGCAGAACACCGTTGCCCAGGCGCTCTACGGCTGCGGTGACAACCTGTACCCGACGAACGTGTCCGCCCTGCAGACGTACACCCGGACCTGGGCGACGTACGGCTGGGTCGACCCGGTCGGCAACCTCTCCGGCGACCCGGTGTACGTGTTCCACGGCGCCAACGACACCTCCGTCAAGAAGTCCGTCACCGACGACCTGGTCCGCTACTACCAGCACTTCGGGGCCAGCGTGCAGTACGACAGCGGCTCGGCCGCCGGTCACTCGTGGGTCACGCCGTACGGCACGTCGGGGTGTACGGCCACCGCGTCGCCGTTCCTCAACGACTGCGGCACCGACCCGCAGAACGCCCTGCTGCGCAAGCTGCTCGGCGGGGTGAACGCGCCCAATACCGCGGCTCTCGGTGGCACGCTCGTGCGCTTCGACCAGAACACCTTCGCGGTCAACGGCTGGGCCAACGGGCTGAGCATGGACGCCAACGGCTTCGCCTATGTCCCGTCGGCCTGCGCCGCCGGGCAGTCGTGTCGGCTGCTGGTCGCCCTGCACGGCTGCGCCCAGGGGTACGGGTCGGTGGGCACGGCGTTCGTCGACCGGGCAAACCTCAACCAGTACGCGGACACCAACAACCTGGTCGTGCTCTACCCGCAGGCGGGCACGGCCCTGAGCAACCCGAACGGCTGCTGGGACTGGTGGGGCTACCTGGGCGCGACCAACTTCCCGATCAAGGGCGGCGCGCAGGTGGAGTCCATCATGAACATGGTCCGCCGGCTGGACGGCTGAGGGTGGTGGCTCACCGCCGCTCTCACCGAATGCCCGGCACCGCCGCCTGACGGTTGCCGTCACCGGCCGCCGGGGTGCGGAAGCGGGGCGCGGCGGCGGTGAGCACCGCGGCTGTCGCCGGGACGGACCACCCGTCGGTCAACTCCCCCACCAGGGTGTCGACCAGCCGGGTCACGGCCGGCTCGGCACCCTGGTGCAACGCCTCGGCGACGATCAGCACCGACGAGGTGCCCGCCCGTACGGCGGACCACGCGCTCTGCCGGTTCGTCCACCGCCGGGCGTGCGCCCGCCCGACGGAGTCGACGAAGGTGACCTCGCCCGGGTCGGGGTGCTCGGTGTCGCCGGCGAAACTCAGGTACGTCTCGTCGCCGTGCGCCGGCCGAACCACCAGGTCGCCGTCGACCCGGTCCAGGTCGAGAACGGCGATGGGGATGGCGTAGGCCGCCGAGACGGCGTTGCAGAGATCGACCAGCGGGTGCACGCGGGGCAGTTCGCCGTCCAGACGTAGCCGGCGCAGCAGGGCTTCGGCCGCGCACCGGTACTTGGTGGGTCGTAATCCCATGGCCGCGTACGCCCGCCGCCACGCCTGGATCTCCCCGAAGGTGCTCTCGGCGCCGTCGGCCAACCGCTTCCGGGCGAGGGCGAGGTAGCCGGCCGTGCGCTGCGCCACGTCGGCCGTGGCGGTGATCCCGGTTGCGTGCACCACGCCGGCGACCAGGTCGGGATGTGCGGCGCGAAGCTGCGCCGAGTGCTCGAACTGCATCAGGCTCCCTATCGTTCGGTGAGGGCGAGCGTCACGCCGAGCGCGACGAACGTGCCGGCGACGGACCGGCGCAGCCAGTCGGTGACGCGGGGGCGGGTCAGCACCCGGTCCCGCAGGCGGGCGGCGAAGATGCCGTAGCCGCTGAACACCACGAAGGTGAGCAGCATGAACACCACGCCGCAGGCGAGCATCGCCCGGGCCGAGCCCGGGGCGGTGGTGTCCACGAACTGCGGGAGGAACGCGACGAAGAACAGCGTCGGCTTCGGGTTGAGCAGGTTGACCAGCACACCGGAGACGATCACCCGGGCCGCCGAGCGGGGTGGGCGGTCGCTCGTCGCCGCGAAGGCGCTGCGGTCGCGGATCGTCGACCAGCCCAGATAGAGCAGGTAGCCGACGCCCAGGTACCGGACGGCCTCGAACGCCGTGGCGCTCGCCTGCAACAGCGCCGCCAGCCCGGTCAACGCCGCCAGCAGATGCGGCACCACGCCCAGCGTGCAGGCGAACGCGGCCAGCACGCCGGCCCGGGCGCCCCGGGACAGTCCGGCGGAGACGGTGAAGAACACCCCGGTGCCGGGGGTGATCACCACGATCAGGGCGGTGATCAGAAAGGGGATGCTCACGGTCGTCCTCCGGCGGAGTCGGGCGGGGTGTCTACGGCCCACTCTGCTGCCAAGATGGTCCGGTGAGCAGGGCCAAAGCGAACGACTCCGAGAGGTCCATAACGGCCGGGTCGGATTTTCTGCACCTCACCGTCGCCGACGCGCCCCCCGGCGGGCGTGCCGACTGGCTCGCCGGCCGGCTACGCCAGGCGATCGCCGAGGGGCGGGTGCCGATCGGCGCTCGACTCCCCGCCACCCGGGTGCTCGCCGCCGACCTCGGCGTCTCCCGGGGCGTGGTCACCGAGGCGTACCAGCGGCTCACCGAGGAGGGGCATCTCACCGGCCGGGGCCGGGCCGGAACGGTGATCGTCGGCGCCCCGGGGGCGCCGCCCGCGCCGCCGCCCGCCCCGGCCGCGCCGGCGGAACCGGCCGCGCTCTTCCCACCGACGCCCGGCAGCGACATCTTCGACGCGGTACGCGCGGCCCGCGCGACGATCGACCTGACTCCCGGCGTACCCGACCTGACCGCCTTTCCCCGCGCGGACTGGCTGCGGTCGGAACGGGCCGTGCTCCGCCGTGTCGCCGCGGCGGACCTCGGTTACGGCGACCCGTGCGGCGCGCCCGCGCTGCGCGGGGCCGTCGCCACCTGGCTGGCCCGCAACCGGGGCATCACCGTCGACCCGGTCGACGTGATCATCGTGGCCGGGGTGTCCCAGGCGGTCGGGCTCCTCACCCAGGCGCTCCGCCCGGCCGGCATCGATCGCATCGCGGTCGAGGAGCCGGGCTCGCTCGGCGTACGGCAGCACCTGAACAACTGGCAGGTCGTCACCCCGCCGATCAGCGTGGACGACGCCGGGCTGCGCGTCGACGAACTGGTCGCCAGCGGCCTGCGCGCGGTGTTGCTCACGCCCGCGCACCAGTTCCCGACCGGCGTGGTGCTCGACGGTGACCGGCGCCGCCAACTCCTCGACTGGGCGCGGGCCGGCGGTCTGATCATCGAGGACGACTACGACGCCGAGCACCGCTACGACCGGCCCCCGGTGCCGGCGCTGCGGGGCCTGCTGCCCGAGCAGGTCTGCTACGCCGGAAGCGTGTCCAAACTGCTCGCCCCGGCGCTGCGGGTCGGCTGGCTGCTCGTGCCGAGGCGACTGCGGGCGGCGGTGGTGGCCGCCAAACGCAACGCCGATCTGGGCAACGCGGTGCTGCCGCAGCTGGTCCTGGCGGAGCTGATGACCTCCGGCGCGCTGGAGCGGCACCTGCGGCTGCTGCGCCGCCGGCACACCCGCCGCCGGGACGCGATGATCGCCGCCCTGGCCCGGCACCTGCCGACCGCCACGGTGCACGGCGCCGCGGCCGGGCTGCACCTGACGATCACCCTGGACGACGCCGCCGTGGCGGACACGGAGGTGGCGGCGGCGACGCTGGCGCGCGGGGTGAAGGTGCAGCCCCTGTCCTGGCACTGCCAGCGGCCACACCGGCCCGGCCTGGTGCTCGGCTACGCGGCCCGGACGGCGACGGAGATCGACGAGGGCGTCGCCGCCATCGCCGCCGCGCTGCGGCCGACCGGTCGGCCGGCTCGCTCAGCCCAGGAAGAGCTGGACGAGCACGAGCACGGCCAGCAGCGCCGGCCCGCGTGAGCCCTGGCGCAGCAGGTCGACCGGGACCATCCCGAACGGCGTGTTGACCGTCGCGCCGCCGTAGTTGATCGGCGGGCGGGTGCCGGCCCGCCAGGCGGCGGCCACCACCCCGACCGCCAGCGTCGGCGCGAGCCAGGTCGGTCCGGCGTCGAGGGTCGGCAGACTCGGCAGGGTCAGCAGCCACCACACGCCCGCGCCGACCGCCGGCACCACCACGTGGATTCCGCGCAGCGCCGCGTCGCTGCCACCGAGCGCCCGGCGCAGCCCGGGTGACCGACTGACCGCGCGCAGGCCACCGGTGAGCCGGTCGGTGGCGAAGTAGGCGAACACCACCTGAGTGGCCCCGGCGAGCCCCGGCAGGGCGAGCGCGGCGGCGTACTGGACGCCGATCAGCCCGGCCCAGATCAGCAGAGCGCTGGGGTGGCGGCGCAGGCGGCGTACGTCGGCCTGCAGCAGCGACCACCACGCCGGGCCGGGCAGGAAGCGGCGGCTGCGGACCCGGCCGATGCGCCGCCACCGCCGGCTCTCCACCAGGCTGGTGAGCATGCTCGGGTCGAGCAGGATCGTGGCCGTCGCGGCGGCGTTGGCGAACTGCGCGCCGGTCGTCAGCGTGGCCCGGTCCACCCGGGGCAGCGCGCGCACGGCGAGAACCGTGCCGAGGACCGCGAGGGGCACCCCGACCGCGACCAGCGCGCCGGTCGGCAGCGCCGCCGGCCGGGGCAGTTCGTCGCCGAGGCGACCGGCGATCACCACCACTGTCGCGACGACGGCGGCCGTCACCATCGGCGCCGCCCCGACCACCGTCGGCCAGCGGCGGCCCGCCCGGCTGCTCTGGGCGACGACGCTCAGGGCGAGCGCGGCGGCGCCCCACCCGGCGCCGGCCGCCGCGGCCCAGCCCACGGCGCCCAGCTGGGTGACGCCGCCCAGCACGGCCACGGCGACCGCGAGCAGCGCCGTACCGGCCGCCGCGCCCGCCAGCAGGACGCCGAGGCGCGGCGCCAGCCAGGCCCGCCGGTCGACCGGGGCGCTGGTCACCCAGCTCTGCGTGGCCGGGGTCACCAGCAGCGGGCCGAGCGCGCGCAGACCCCGCCAGGCGAGCCCCGCGCCAGCCAGCAGCGCGGCGACCGCCAGCCACCAGCGCACCCCCTCGTCGGCGCGGCCGACGGTGGGGGAGACCAGCACGTCGCGGCTGGCGCTGACCGCGAACCAGCCGTACATGCCCACGAAGAGCACGATGACGTACGCGTCGCCCAGCACGTCGCCGAGGGAATGCTCGTGGTGGCGGCGGCGGGCCCGGCGCAGGTGCGCACGCACCTGCCGGGCGGTGGGCAGTCCGGCGGGTGTCTCGGCGATCGTGGCCGGCGGGGCGCTCACCGACCGATCTCGATCCGCTCGTCGACCACCGCGTCGATCAGCTCCGGGTCGTGCGAGGCCAGCAGCACGGCGGTGCCGGCGTCCCGTTCCCGGCGCAGCCGATCGGCCAGCCACTGCCGGCCGCGTACGTCCAACCGCTGCTCCGGCTCGTCCAGGATCAGCACCCGTCGTGGGCGTACGAAGCACGACGCCAGCGCCAGCCGACGGCGCTGCCCACTGGACAGGGTCACCGGCAGCTGGTCGCGGGCCGGCTCCAGGCCCAGCTCGGCGAGCACCTCCTCGACCGGCTCGGCGTCGCCCCCGTGGGCGTACGCGACCAGCTCCAGGTGCTCGACCACCGACAGGTCGGGGAAGAAGTCGATGTCGTCCAGGGCGGCCGCGACCAGCGCCCGCACCTGCGGATCGGTCTCGTCGGCCCGGCGGCCCTGCACCAGCACCTCACCGGCGTCCGGACGGTCGGCGCCGACCACGCACCGCAGCAGGGTGGTCTTGCCGCTGCCGTTGGGGCCCAGCAGCACCGCGATCCGACCCGCCGCCAGCGTGAAGCTCACGTCGTCGAGCACGACCAGGTTGCCGAAGTTGCGGCTGAGTCCCCGCACCGAGAGAGCGTCCACGGTCACACACTCTCCCAGACCCGTGCCACCGGCCAACGCGAGCGATGGACATCACGCCGGCCCGGCGGGCCACGCGGTTCAGAGGCCGGCCGGCGGCGCGTCGGCGTCCTGCTCCAGGCGGTCGTCCGCGGCGGCCAGGGCCCGGTCGTCGGCGACCTCCTCGGCCACCGTCGCCGCGTCCGCCCAGAGCCGCCGCGCCTCGGCCCCGTCGCCCAGCGCGGCGGCGGCGTCGCCCAGGTACAGCAGGGTGCGGCCCAGCCCCGCCGTGGGCCGGGCCTCCGCCCGCAGCCGCCGGCTCTCGGCCAGCAGCTCGTACGCCGCCCGCGCCTGCCCCGGCGTGCTGGTCAGCAGCGTCGCGCCGGCGTTGAGCAGCGCCGCGGCGCGGCTGGTCGGGTCGTTGACCGACTCGTACTCGCGCAGGGCGGCCCGCCACGCCTGCGCCGCGTCCAGGTGCTCGCCGAGGGTCGCGTGCACCAGCACCAGGTTGGTCAGCGCCGCGGCGTAGCCGCGCGCGTCACCCACCGACCGGAACGTGTTCGCCGCCCGCACCAGGTGGTGGTGCGCGCTGTCCAGCTCACCCCGGGCCAGTTGCGCCGCGCCCAGGCCCAGGTCGGTGAGGGCATGCCCGGCGCGGTCCGCCGACGAGCGGTGCCGGCGGGACAGCTCCAGGTGCTCCACCGCGTCGTCGAGCTGCCCGAGATCGAGCAGGGCCAGGCCGAGGTTCATCCGTGCCTGGGCGGTGCCCCGCCGGCCGCGCTCGGCCACCGCGAGGGTGAGCGCCGCCGCCGCGCCCTGCGGGTCGTGCCGGCGTCGGCGCAGCACACCCAGCTCGTTGTGCGCCCACCCGGCGATCTCCGGCCGGTCGTCGGCGGTCGGGGTGGCCAGGACCGTGCGGCAGACCTGCTCCCACTCGTCGAGCCGCTCGACGTGCGCGAGCCACCCGCACAGCGCCACGGCCAACCGGAACCACCACCGGCGGACCCGACGGGGCAGCGTCTCGGCCGCTCCGGCCGGCACCCGGACCACCGCCAGCAGCAGCTCCTGGTGCAGGTCGAACCAGCCGTACGGGTCGTCGTCGAGCGGCAGCGACCACTCCCGGTCCGGCGGGGAGCCGAGCACGGCCAGGTTGGCCGCGTGTCTCTCGGCCCGGCGGGCCAGGTGCCGGGTGAGCCGGGCCTGCGCGGCGACCCGGGAGCGGGCCGGCTCGGCGTCGCGCAGGTGCAGCCGGGCGTTCGCGGCGAGCAGCGGGCGGACCTCGTACCGGTCGCCGCTCGCGCCGACCACGAACGCGGCGGCGGCCAACTCATCGAGAAGCGCGCTCACCCGCTCGGGATGGCGGCGGGCCAGCGCGGCGATGGTCGGCCGGTCCACCGGGGCGGGGGTCAGCGACATCAGCCGGTACAGCCGACGCGCCTCGCGGGTCAGCGCCCGGTACGCGGTGTCCCGTTCGGTGACGAGCTGGGCCGCCGGCGAGACGGCGACGCGCTGGTGCGGCGGGGTGCGCACCGCACGCCGCAGCGCGTCCAGCACGTCGGAGTGCCGCCAGCCGTGCTGGGCGGTGCGGTAACCGAGCGCCCGCACGGTGCGGGGCTGCCGCCCGCACAGGTCGACGATCTCGCGTACCGCCGGGTCGGTGCGCGGGTCGGCGCGGCGGATCCGGGCGGCGGGCGCGGCCCCACCGGCCGCCGCGAACAGCTCGACCGCCTCGTCCGGACCGGGCTCGGCGATCCAGTGCTCCACCACGCCGCCCAGGCCGCTGAGCGCGGGGCCGCCGGCCAGCAGCAGCCGGCAGGTGCGGGCGGTCGGCGGCAGCAACGCGCGGACCTGCTCGGGACGGTCGACGTTGTCCAGCACCAGCAGGATCTTGCGACCGTCGAGCTTGCGGCGCAGCGCGGCGGCGGCGGCCGCGAGGGCGTCCGGGCGGCCCGACGTCGGTGGCGCGGTGCCCAGGACGCCCGCCAGCGCGGTGAGCACCTGCCGCGCGGAGCGGGGACGACCACCGCGGCGCAGGTCGAAATGGTACTGCCCGTCCGGGAAGTCCTCCCGGCACAGGTTCGCCGCCTGGACGGCGCAGGCGGACGTGCCCACCGCCCGCCGGCCCAGCACCGCCACCGCGTGCTCGCGGGCGAGCAGGTCGAGCACCGCCCGGACGTGCTCCTCGCGGCCGGCGAACCCGGCCGTGTACGGCAGGGTGGGCACGTCGGTCAGCGGTGTGGTGACGACGTCGGTGGGCTCCGGGCCGGTCTCCCGGACGGCACGTCGTCGGCGCAGCTCGAACACCACGAAACCGACGCCGCCGAGGACCGCCACCACGATGCTGGCCGGGCCGAGCACACTTGCCGCGAACTCGGACAGCAGGTTGCTGGCCAGGTTGCCGAACACGCCGCTGAGCAGCGTGCCGATCGTCACGAGCACCGGCCAGCGCGGCGTCCGGCCGGGACCGGTGGGGCCGGTCACCGCACGCCCCCGGAGACCAGCCCGGCGACGAGCTGCCGTCGGGCGAGCACCATCAGCACCACCGGAAGCACCGAGGCGAGCACCGACCCGGCGGCCAGGACGCCACTGTTGGACACGAAACCGCGGCTCTGCCCGGCCAGGAACAGCCCGAGCGGGGTGGCCTCCGGCCCGCTGAACAGCAGGCCCACGGCCAGGTCGTTCCAGACCTGGACGAACTCCAGCACCGAGACGGCGATCACGGCCGGCAGGTTGTGCCGGGCCAGCCGGTGCAGGGTGCCCCACCAGCGCCGACCGCCCAGCCGGGCGCCCCGCACCTGCTCGGCCGGCAGGTCGGCGAACGCGTTGCGCAGCACCAGCACCGCGAACGGCACCCCCAGCGCCACGTGCACCAGGGCCAGCCCGCGGGCGGTGCCGGAGGAGAGCACCACGCCGAGCACCTCGTTGACCGGCCCGGCGATCACCTGCACCGGGACGACTGTGGCGGCCATCAGCAGCAGCCCGGTCGCCTGCGCGGCCGGCCCGGTCAGCCACGCCAGCGGGTACGCGGCCAGCAGCGCGACGACCAGCACCGAAGCGGTGACAACGGTCGCCAACAGCAGCGTGAAGCCCAGCGCCCGCCACAGCTCGCCGCCACCGAGCAGCGCCGCGTAGGAGCCCGTCCCGGGCGGAGCCGACCACCAGCCGCGTGCGGCGGCGTCCACCTGCCCGTGCGCGGAGGTCGCCACGAGCACCACGAGCGGGATCAGCCAGGCCACCGCGCCGCCCGCGGCGAGCAGCCGGAACAGTCGTCGCGGCGGCGGCGTCGTCGGGGCGGGCCCGGGTGTCGCCTCGACGCGGGGTGGCGGCCACGCCTGGCGGACGAAGAACGCCGCCACCAGCATGCCGGCGGCCACCGCCACCAGCCAGACGACGCCGAGCGCGGCCCCCTGCCCGGTGGTGGTGCCGCCCGAGGTCTGCCAGACCCGCAACGCGAGCACCGCCGCGTCGTCGCGGACCGACCCGGGCGTCATGACGAGGATCAGGTCGAAGGTCCGGCTGGTGCCGAGCGCCACCAGCGCGAAGACCACCGCGACGGTGCGCAGCAGCAGCGGTCGCCACTGCGCGTCCCACAGGACGTGTCGTCGGCCGCCGCCGTAGGCGCGGACCGCGTCGGCGAGGCTCGGCGGCAGCCGGTCCAGTGCGGCCCGGAAGACCAGCACGGCCAGACCCACCCACGCCCAGACGAACGCCGACATCAGCGCCACCGTGACCAGGCCCGGCCCGAGCAGTTGCGGCGCGTTGTCGTCCGACCGGCCGGTCAGCCGTGCCGCGAGCAGGGTGGCCAGGCCCCGGGTCGGGTCGGGGTCGTACATGAGGCGGAAGGTCACCCCGGTGACGACCAGCGGCAACGCCACCGGCACCAGCAGGATCAGACGGACCAGCCCGCCCTCCTGGGAACGGCGGGACGCCACGGCGAACAGGTAGCCCAGCGCCGTCACCACCGCCGGCACCAGCACCGCCCACAGCACCGTCCGGCCGACCACCGCGCCGGTGCCGGGCGCGGCGAGCGCCGCGCGGAAGTGCTCCGCGCCGACCCAGCGACCGTCGGTGGTGACGCTGGCGTGCAGCGTGCGCAGCACCGGCCACAGCACCAGCGCGCCGAGCAGCAACGCGGCCGGCAGCAGCAGCGCGGAGGTCGCCCCGGCCGCCGGGTAGGCCCGGCCGCGCCGGGACGGGCCCACGTCGTCGAGCACCGCCAGCTCGCCGAGCACCTTGACCTGGCTCATCGGCCACCGCCCGCGTCACGGGCCGCCGCCGCGAGCTGCCCGGTGGCCCGGCGAACGGCCTCACCGGCGGAGACACCGTCGGTGACGTCGGCGAAGAAGTCCTGCATGATCCGCCAGATGCCCACCCCGTCGGAGCCGGTGAACGCCCCGGGCAGTTGGTCGGAGAGGTCGAAGTGCAGGGTGTCGGGGCCGCGCATCTCGCGGGCCAACTGGCGACGGACCGGGTCGGCGTAGTCGGTGAGCGCGATGGTGGTGTTCGGCGACAGGTAGCCGCCGGCACGCAGCCAGGGCTGGAACGAGTCGGCCCGGGTCAGCCACTCGACCAGCTCCACCCCGCCCCGGGCGTCGGCGAACACCACCGCCACGTCCCCGCCCACGATCAACGCGCCGCCGCCCGTACCGGCGCTCGGGAACCGGAAGGTGACCGGCTCCTCCGGGCCGCGCCGGAACCGGCCGACCACCTCGGCGGTGAAGTCGGCCTCGAAGACCATCACCGCCCGTCGGGAGCGCACCACCTGGATCACCGACTCCTCGTACTGGGTGAGCAGGGCGCGCCGGCCGCCGCCGGGGAAGGCGCCGTCGATGCTCCACAGCTCGGCGAGCCGGTCCAGGGTGTCGCGCACCGGCCGGCCCTGCCAGTCGGCGTCCGGCCCGGCGAGGGCGTCGTAGGCGGTCGGCGCGAGGTCGGCCAGCACGTTCTCGAACCAGTCGGTGAGCACCCAGCCGTCCGCCGCGCCGATCGCCAGCGGCGCCGGGCCGGCGCCGCGCCGGGCGAGCGCGCCGAGGCGGCGGGTCAACGAGACCAGCTCGTCCCAGCTGGTCGGCTGCTCGGGCAGCATCGAGGGCAGGTGCCAGACCAGTGACTTGTGCGCGGCCTTCACCCAGACGCCGTAGCGCTGCCCGCCGGTCATCAGCAGGTCGCTGAGCCCGATGGGCACCGCGTACTCGGTCGAGGGGCGCACCGGGCGCAGCCAACCCCGCTCCGCGTACTCCGTCACCAGGCCGGGGCGCGACAGGATCGCCACGTCCGGCGAGGTGCCCGCGAGGTGTCGGGCGCGCAGGAACGCGTCGATGTCGTTGCCGGCGCTGACCACGCGCACCGGGTGGGGGTAGGTGGCCACGACCTCCCGGAAGCGGTCCAGCTCGCTGCCGCTCCACACCACCGCCACCTGCACCGAGCGGCCGCCGCTGGTACACCCGGCCGCGGTCGCCGCCG
>NZ_JBFAPG010000107.1:0-15081 GCF_040675595.1 Micromonospora sp. NPDC049580 | reverse complement strand
CCCGGCGTCACCGGCCCGATGCGGTACCGCCCGGAAACGGCGAAGCCGCTCAACGAGTTGGCCGAGGTGCTGCTGCGCGCCCCGCACACGCTCCCGCGCGGCGAGCGCGAGCTGATCGCCGCGTACGTCTCCGGGCGCAACGAGTGCACCTTCTGCTGCGCGTCGCACTCGGCGTTCGCCGCCGCGCAGCTCGATGAGGGCATGACCCTCGTCGACCAGGTACGCGCGGATCTCGACACCGCCCCCATCTCGGCCAAGCTGCGGGCGCTGCTGCGCATCGCCGGCGCGGTGCAGATCAGTGGCCGCAACGTCACCACCGAACTGGTCGCCGACGCCCGCGCCGAGGGCGCCACCGACCTGGAGATCCACGACACCGTCCTGATCGCCGCCGCGTTCTGCATGTTCAACCGGTACGTCGACGGGCTCGGCACGTTCGCGCCCGAGGGCCAGGAGGCCTACGCCGGGATGGCACACCGGATCGTCGACGTCGGCTACGGGTCGGCGGCCCGTACACCGGCAGTCTGAGCACAACCACGGGTGACCGCACCCCGATCCCCCTGCGATGGTCGACGGGCACGCCTGATGAAGCCCGTCGGCCGTGCGGTTGGAGGGATCGATGGACCGTCCCCGCTTCCTGCTCGACGCCGCCCAGCGGCTCCGAGCTGACATGGTCGACCGGCTGAGCACACTCGTCTCCTGCGAGTCGGCACCGGGCTCGCTGCCTGAGCTGGAGTCCTGTGCCGACCTTCTCGCCGACTGGGGGGAGGACGTGCTCGGCCGGCCCGCCCACCGGGTCGTGATCGACGGCCTGCCGCATCTGCTGTGGCCGGCCGTCGACCAGCGCGTGCTGCTGCTCGGCCACTTCGACACCGTCTTTCCGGTGGGCACGATCCGGTCCCGGCCCTTCGCCGTCCGCGGGGACGTGGCGACGGGGCCCGGTGTGTGCGACATGAAGGCCGGCATCGTGCAGATGTTCACGGCCCTGAGCCTGATCGAGGACACCTCGGCGGTCGGCGTGCTGCTGACCTGCGACGAGGAGAGCGGGTCCGGCACGTCGCGGCACCTGATCGAGCGCGCGGCGCGCCGCTCGGGCGCGGTTCTCGTCTGCGAGGCGGCCACCCCGGACGGGCACCTGAAGGTGGCCCGCAAGGGTGGCTCGGTCTACCGCCTCACCGTCTCGGGTCGGGCGGCCCACGCCGGCGTCGAACCCCAGCGCGGAGTCAACGCCACCGTCGAGGTCGCCCACCAGGTTCTCAGCCTGGGCGCGCTCGGCGCGCCCGACAGCGGCGGCACCTCCGTCACACCGACAGTGCTCTCCGCCGGCACCACGACGAACACGGTGCCCGAGCGCGCCAGCCTGGCCGTCGACGTCCGGGCCTGGACGAGGGACGAACTCGAACGCGTCGACCACGCCATCCGCGGGCTCGTCCCGTTCCTGCCCGAGGCGACGTTGGCCGTGCAGGGTGGGATCAACCGCTACCCGATGGCCCCGGAGCTCGCGCGGCCACTGCTGGAGGTGGCCCAGTCGATCGCCCGCCGGCTGGGCATCCCGCGCCTGACCGGCGCGTACGCCGCTGGCGCGTCCGACGGCAACTTCACCGCCGCGCTGGGCGTACCGACCCTCGACGGCCTGGGTGCGGTCGGTGGCGGAGCGCACGCCGCCGACGAGTACGTCTGCCTCGACCGGATGCCCGAACGGACGGCGCTGCTCGCCGGACTCGTCGACGCGCTGTCCACGATGGATCATTTCGGGCCGCGACTCATCGACGACATCCCGTAACGTGCTTCTCGCCGGTGCGTGACCGGCAGCGAGGGGTCGGCTTCGGCATGCCTACGGGACAGCACTCGGAATCGCTAATTCCCCCGCTCGGCGTCGAGGAGGAATTCCTCGTCGTCGACGCCGACCGGGGCGAGGTCGTACCGGAGGCGGCCACCGTCGTCGACGGCGCGCGAGCGACGCTCGGCCCTCGGGTCGGCGGCGAGATCACCAGGTTGCAGATCGAGACCCGCACCGACCCGTGCCAGAGCCTCGACGACCTCGCCGCGCAGCTCGTCGAGGGCCGGGCCGCCATCCAGACCGCGGCCCGTTCGGCGGGTCTGCGGGTGATCGCCAGCGGCTCGCCGGTGCTGGGCCGTGCCGTGCCGCCCCCGCTCACCGAGGGGCCGCGGCAGGATCGGGGCACCGCCACCTTCCGTGGGCTGCACGACGAGCTGGCAATCTGCGCCGTGCACGTCCACGTGCAGCAGCCCGACCGGGACCGGGCCGTGCTGATCGGCAACCACCTGCGCGCACACCTGCCGGTGTTCCTCGCCCTCTGCGCCAACTCGCCCTACTGGGCGGAGCGCGACACCGGCTACGCGAGTTGGCGCAGCGTCACGTGGGGGCGCTGGCCGGTGGCCGGCCCGCCGCCGTACCTGACGTCCGCCCGGCAGTACGACGACCACGTGGACATGCTCCTCGACGCCGGCGCGCTGGTCGACCACGGCACGATCTTCTGGGACCTGCGCCTGTCCACACACCACCCCACGCTTGAGGTACGGGTGGCCGACGTGCCCGTCACCGCCGCCGAGTCCGCGGCGCTCGCGGCCCTGGTGCGGGCCCTGGTGGTCGCCGCCGGGGAGGCCGTCGACCGGGGCGACGAGGGACCGCGGCTGGCTCCCGAGCTGCTGCGACTCGCCTACTGGCGGGCCGCCCGCGACGGGATGCGCGGCCACGGCGTCGACGTCGGCACGGGCCGGCTGCTGCCCGCGGCGGCCCTGGCCGAGCGGCTGGTCGAGCGCGCCCGGCCGGCGTTGGACGCGGCGGGTGACCGCGAACGGGTGGAGGGCTGGCTGAAGTGGCTCGCCGCGGACGGCGACGGCGCGACCCGTCAGCGTGCCGCCCAGGCAGCGCGCGGACGTCTGACCGACGTGGTCGACGAGCTCGTCAGCCGGACCGCCCCCGACCTGCCCGCCTGTGAACAGGGCACGCCTGCGTAACGACAGGCGGCGGCGGCTCCGCGATGCTGGAGGGACCGGAGACCGGCACAGTTTCATCAGGGAGGCCACAGGTGAACGACACCGACCTGGTACCCAGGGTCCCCGTCCAGCACCACCGCCGACCGCCAGCGGAGATGGTGCGCGAGGCGGAGGCGTTCGCTCAGCGGATGGCGCAGCGCCGGTCGGTGCGGGACTTCGCCAGTGACCCGCTGCCCGACGGGGTCGTCGAGGCCGCGATCCGGGCGGCGTCGACCGCGCCCAGCGGCGCCAACGTGCAGCCGTGGCGGTTCGTCGTCCTGACCGACCCGGCCCGCAAACGCCGGCTGCGCGAGGCCGCCGAGGCCGAGGAACGGACGTTCTACGACCGCCGCGCCTCCGCCGAGTGGCTGGGTGCGATCGCCGGGCTCGGCACCGACTGGCGCAAGCCGTTCCTGGAGACCGCACCGGCCGTCATCGTCGTGTTCGAGGTGCACCAGGGGCCGCACAGCCCCAAGCCGTACTACGTCAAGGAGTCCGTCGGCATCGCGGTCGGCCTGCTGATCACCGCGCTGCACCACGCCGGCCTGGTCACACTGACCCACACGCCCAGCCCGATGCGGTTCCTCAACGAGGTGTGCGAGCGACCTGCGGAGGAGCGCCCGTACGTCGTGATGCCCGTCGGTTATCCCACCCCGGACGCCCACGTCCCCGATCTGGCCCGCAAACCCCTCGACGAGGTCATGATCCGTTGGTGAGGTCCCCGGTCAGGAACTCGACCAACGGCTCGACGTGTCGGTCCGGGCGTCGCCACTCGGCGAGCAGATCCTCCAGCAGGTGCTGTTCGTGGACGAGTTCCGTGCCGCGGTAACGCCGGATCACCGGGTGGATGAAGGCGCTCTCCCGAGCGCGGTCGGGCGTCGGGTGCCGGTCGATGGCGAAGACGTCGCCGTAGTCGTCGCGGCCCCACCGCAACGCGAGCGTGTACCACTGCGTGGCCGCCGCGAAACGCTCCACGGCGTAGTCCTCCGGCAGGTCCTCGTAGTGGTGGATGTCGCCGGTGGCCTCGTCACGGACGAAGACGTCGCAAAGGTACTCGAACTGGGTCCACAACGCCGAGGACCAGTTGACGCGGCCGAGCATCAGCTTGGTCAGCGACACGGCGTCGGCCGGCGTCGTGGCGTACGACAGCGGCACGCCCTCGTAGCGCTCCCGCAGGATCCGGGTGAACGTCCGGAGGTTGTACCGGAAGCCGTCGATGAACGGCGACGACGCGTGCTTCGCGTCCCGCGCCTGGGCGATCGTGCCGGCGAAGTACAGGTCGTCGATGGTGCTGGACTGCCAGTCGGGGCGTAGGCCGGGCATGCGGCCGTCGCGCACCATCTCGGGTCGGGACGTCTCGTCGAACATCGTCGTGTCCATCCGGAACCCGGTGCACCGCAGCACCGTGTGGTAGTCCAGTTCGGCGGTCTCCCCCTCGGCGTGGGTGTACGTGATCGACACCCGGAACCGCCCGTCGACGGGCCGGATCTCGTCGATCGTGCAGTCCAACACCGAGTGCAGCGTCTTGAACTGGTAGCTGTCGAGGATCGCGCCGTACTGACCACGCACGTCCCCGGGGTGCTTGGTGTTCCACGCCAGTCGCAGGGGCTGCCGGCTGGCGAGGTGCACCATCGACGCTCGGCCGAGGATGGCCGACGCGGTCTCGAAAGCCGAGTTGCCCTTACCGATGATCAGGACCCGCTGACCGTCGTACGCCGTAGGGTCGACGACCATGTCCTCGTACCCGATGGCATGTTCGATGCCCTTGATGGCCGGCACGAAGGGCCGGCCCCAGCCGGTCGCGACGACCAGGCAGCGCGCGCGCACCTCTCCCTGGTCGGTGCCCACGACGAAGCCGTCGCCGGTCCGGGTGATCCGCTCGACAGTCGTGCCGAAACGGATGTTGAGCGCATGGACCCGCTGGAACTCGGCGAGGTAGCGCACCAGGTCGTCAGCGGCCGGCAGGTACTCCTCGCTGAAGCGCGGGAACAGCAGGTCCGGGGAGTCGTTGAGCAGCGAGTTCCAGTCCCAGCGCAGGCGGATCTCCGGATCGGTGCTGTCGGTGTGCACCTTGTTCAGCGAGATGAGCCGGCGGTGGCGCGGGAACCGCCGGAAGAAGCCGCCGGGCTCGTCGCCACTCTCCAGCGTCAGGTAGTCGGCGCCGTGCTGCTGAAGGTAGTAGCTCAGTTGAAGGCCGGCGGGCCCCGCCCCGACGATGACGTACCGGTGTTCACTGCTCAGCATCCTGCGGCCCTTCGACGGAGGGATGAATCCATCGACCATGGGATGCCAAGCGATATGTGTCAATGCCGTTCGTCATCTTCCCGGGAACGCGGAGAGGGCCGGTCGTACCGGAAACCCAATGCCTTCCGGGAGTCCCGATCCGCCTTGTAGGCGGCGCCGAGCGCCAGGTTGATCGCGACCCGTTCCGCGGTGTCGTCGAAACCCTCGATGTCGAACGCCCGGAACAGCTGGATACCGTCTCCGGGCCCGTTCCGGACCTCGATCCGCCCGTCCACGTCGATGTAACTGGACGCCGTGACAGAGCCCTTCTCGAAGACGTCGTTCGGGCCGGCGACCACGAATTTGTCCACGACGCTGGTCAACTCGTGCGGAGCCGCGAGGAGCTGTTCCAGCCGGGACTGGGCTCGCCGTACTCCCGCAGCATCGTCGGGCTCGAACACCCACACCCAGATCTCCTCCGGGCGGGCGTTCCAGCAGATGAGTTCGGGCCCGGCGAACGCACCCTCGACATCGCAGGTCACGAGCGCGTCGGGGAAACGCCGCCGCAGATCAGCCACCCGTGTGGCGAGGCCGCCCGCGTACGCGGCGTGTTCCGAGATGTCCCACGCCACCTACGGCTCGCGCATCCAGGTCTTCGGGTCGGTCACGAAGACGCCCTTGCCCTGCTGCCGCCGGATCACCCGCAGCGCCTCCAACCGGGCGTAGGCCATCTGCACAGTCCCGTGGCTGACGTCGTATCGCACACGTAGTTCAGCGATTGAGGGCAGCTTGTCCCCCGGCTTGACTTTCTTCGACCTGACATCGGCGATCACATCATCGGCGATGCGCCAGTAATCCGGCACTTCTCGCATGGCACTCCTCGCGTGGCAACCCGATTTGATCACACCGCGACGCACCTAACAAGCAGCGTTGACTTAACTAGCATGTCTAGATATGTTGGAGCGGAGCCGGTCCTCGCGTGGCAACGAGTGCGGCTCATCCCCTCGGTCGGGGCGGGTGCGTGTGCCCGTCCCGACCCCACCACCAGGACCTCGCGCTCCCGCCTGCTCTCAGAAAGGACTGTCGTGGCTCAGGTGTATCGAGGTGGCCGGCCCTACCCCGCCGGCTACGCGGCCCGGTTGACCCCGTACGAGGTGCGGACCCGCGAGTTCGCCGCGCATCGGCGCGGCGTCGACCCCGTGGAGGTACGCGAGTTCCAAGCCCGGGTGGCCGATGAGCTGGGCATGCTCAACGAGACGGTACGGCTGCTCAGCCGGGAGAACGACCGGCTCGGACGGGCACTACGGGACTGGCAGACCATGCACGCGCGGGAGTGCCGGCCGCCGCACGAGCAGCATCCCAACTCCGGCCACTGGTGACCGCGCGCCCCTCCCCAGGCGACCTTCTCGTCATCGACGGTCGAGCCTCGGTGCAGTTCGCCGGGGACCGCGCCCTGACCTTCCGCGTCGTGTCGGTGTCGAACCAGCCGACGTACGAGGGCTGGGTCTGGTTGACGGGCTACGTCCTCGACCGCCGAGGCGACGCGACCGTCAAGCGCGAGGTCTTCGTACAACTCGCCGGTCTCCGGACTCCGAAAGGCACCGGGGAGATCCCCTCCACGGTTCGTCACACGTCGTCGACGCGTACCGTGCTCTCGGCCGGTACGGTCGTCCGGCCGGCGAGCGCCTGACGTAGCGCTGCCGACTGCTCCACCGAGCCGCCCCGGACGCCGAGGCTCCGTCGGGCCGCCCGGTAGTAGCCGTCCCGGGCCTCGTTGACCCTGTCCAGTTGTGCCGAGATGTCTTCCGGAACTTGGACGATCCCCCGGGCCAGCCGCTCCAACTGCCAGATCGCGTCCCGCCAGGCCGCGGCGGCGAGCACCGTGGGCTCGTCGCCGAGAAGCAGCAGGTTCTCCCAGACGATGGTGCGCCGCGCGTCCGACTCGGCGAGCCGGGCGAGGCCCTCCTCCCGGTCGATCGGGTGGCTGTGCGACCCGGGCCGCAGGTGGGCCGTCATCCGCAACGCCACCGCGTGACTCTCCTTGAGGGCGTGCGCGAACTCGACGTACGCGTCGAGGCGTCGCTCGTCCCAGCGCACGTTCTGGCTACGACGCCAGCGCGCGCGGTCGGCGAGCGAGGTGGCGAGGATCGTGCCCAAGGTGCCGACCAACACACCGAGGAGCGCCGGAAGCTGCGTCAGGAACGTGCCCACGACGCCGAGGCTGCCGTACCGGGGTGGGCTGTGCCAACCCGCCGCCGGCGGACGGGACGCGACGAGGGGGCACTGTCCGTCCTGCTGCCGGTCGGGAAACGTGACCTGATTGAGGGACGTCGCGGTGGCACCCGCCGTCCATAGTGGTGGTCGGTCACCGATGTCACACAGGACGGACAACCGATGAAGACGGTAGCGAACCTGGGCCGGACGGGCATTTCATCGGTCCCCGCGGACCTGCTGGAGCGGACCGAGCTTGAGGTGCTGTCCCTGTACGGCAACGAGATCCGCAGGCTACCGCCCGAGATCGGCGCTCTGGGGCAGCTGGAGAAGCTGGACCTCGCTGGAAACAGGCTGAGCAACCTCCCGCGCGAGATCGGCGAGCTGAAGCGCCTCCGCGAGCTGGATCTCGGCGGAAACCGGCTCACGGTCCTGCCCGAGGAGCTTGGTGCGCTGCCCGATCTGCAACTGCTCGACCTGCGGGGCAACCTGCTCAAGACCCTCCCGACGAGTCTCGCGCCGCTGCTGATCCGGGGTCAGCTGACGATCCGGCTCGACGACAACCCGCTGGACCAGGCCCTGATCGAGACGCTGCGTCGTGGGGACGCCGCGCTGGGGGCGTACCTGCAGAGCCTGGGGGACGGGGCTCCGCAGTACGAGGCCAAGATCCTGCTGGTGGGCGAGGGGAACGTCGGCAAGACGTCGCTGGTGGGCGCGCTCAACGGCGAGCAGTTCGTGAAGGGGCGTCCGACAACGCACGGCATTCAGATCCGGGAGTTGGTTCTGCCGCACCCGTTCCTGAACGAGACGTTGACGCTGCGCACCTGGGACTTCGGTGGCCAGGAGATCTACCGGGTGACCCACCAGTTCTTCTTCAGTCGACGCGCCATCTACCTGCTCGTCTGGCACCCACGCGAGGGCCAGGAGCAGGGCGAGGTGGAGGGCTGGCTGCACCGCATCCGACTGCGGGTGGGAACGGAGGCCTCGGTGATGATCGTGGCCACCCACGCGGACGAACGGCGGCCGGAGTTGGACTTCCCGCGCCTGCGGGAGCTGTTCCCGGGCATGATCGCGGGCCAGTACGCGGTGGACAGCGAAACCAACCGCGGCGTCACGGCGCTACGGAGGGCCATCGGCGACGAGGCGGCACGGCTGCCGCAGATGGGCCAGTTGACCAGCCGCCGGTGGGCCAGCGCCCGGGACGAGATCCTGGCGCAGGCCGGTGCCCAGCCGCAGATGTCCTTCGAGGACTTCGCCGCGATCTGCCGCCGTCACCGGGTCCGCGACGACGAGGTCGTCCACCTTGCCGAGTTGCTGCACGACCTGGGCCAGGTCATTTACTACGGCGACGACGACGGTCTGCGCGACATCGTGATCCTCAACCCCGAGTGGCTGACGAAGGCGATCAGCCACGTGCTGGAGGACCACGGCGTTCGGGCTGGCGACGGAATCCTCGAACACCACGAGCTGCGGCACATCTGGCGTCCGCGCGACGACGGCCTGTCGTACAACCCGGTCCACCACCCGTTCTTCCTGCGGTTGATGGAGAAGTTCGACGTCTCGTACCGGCTCAACGACGGTGACCGGAGCCTGATCGCCCAGTTGGTCCGGTACGAGCGCCCCCGGCTGCCGTGGGAGGCGACACAGCCGGTACCGGACGGTATCCGGGTGCTGCGGCTCACCTGTGAACTCGGCGAGAGCGCGCCGCCGGGCCTGGTCTCGTGGATCACCGTCCGCCACCACGACGCGTCGACGGGTCGGCACTGGCGGCGAGGCGTGTTCCTGCGCCATCCGATCGACACGTACCAGTCCGAGGCGCTGGTGGAGTTGCAGGCCGACCACAGGTTGGCCATCGAAGTCCGCGCTCCGTCGCCCGATCTCTTCTTCAACGTGCTGCGGGACAGCCTGGAGCGCCTCCTCACCACGCGCTGGCCGGGCCTGCCCTTCAAGCTGTTCGTACCGTGCCCGAGCCGCGACGCCGACGGCGTGGCCTGCACCGGGCGTTTTCCGCTCGACGGGCTGATCAAGTTCCGGGAGCGTTCGACGCGTCCCGGCCCGGTCCAGTCCGTCGGCCTGTTCGACGTGACCCCGGCGGCCGGGACGAACCGGCCGGAGGTCGTACTTCCCTGCCTGACCTGCCAGCAGGACCACGACGTCGCCGGCCTGCTGACCGGTTTCGTGGTGCCGCAGCCCTTCGGCGCGGAGCTGAACCGGCTGGAACGACGGCTCAGCACCCTCAGCCAGGAGGTCGGCCTGATCGGGGACCATGTGGCGGAGACGGCGTCGTTCGCCGCGGACACGGCCCACCACCTGCGCCGACTGGTGCGGGCCGTCGGCACGGAGGTGACCGACTGCCCGCGGCTGTTCACCGTCGCCACGATCCCGCCCATCGGCTGGCGTCGTCTCTCGTTCGGGCAGCGGTCGATCCGGATCACCCTCTGGTGCGAGCAGCCCGGCGAATGGCACACCTGGGACGGGGCCAGCTACGAGCTGACCCAGCCGCGCGCCTGGCTGGAGAAGGCCGCGCCGTACCTGAACCTGGTGTTCAAGACCCTGCGCCTCGTGTATCCGGTGGCGGCCTCGGTGGCCGGCTACGTCGCGCCCAACCTGGAGCACGCGCAGCGGGAGTTGGACCTGATGAAGAGTCTGATCGACTCGTTGCCCACGTCGCTCGCCGAGGACGCGCTGGCCGCGCCGCCCGAGTCACGGCACGCCCTGACCGTGGCACAGGGCGCCGCCCTGCGCTCGTTCAAGGTGCTGCTCATGGAGTTGGACGCCGTACGGACGTTTGGTGGGCTCGGCCGGGTGCTGACGTCCACCGGGGAGTTCCTGTGGGTGTGCCCGACCCACCGACGCATGCACGACCCAGGTCTGCCGGTGCTGCCCGCCTGACACCGCGCCGCCCCGATCGGTGGCAGCTCAGCAAAACGGCACGCGGCGTGTCGGATCGCTCAGCTGCCACCGATCACGGGCGGCCACAGATCCCGGCGCGTCGCGAGGATCGCCAGGGTCTCCCGGCGTACGTCGTCGGCCTCGTTGACCAGCCGGCGATGGGCGAAGCGGACCACCAGGATTCCGACGGTCGCCAACAGAGCGTCCCGGCGCAGGTCGGCCTCCCGCTGGCGGGGGTCACCATGGGTGGTGGAGCCGTCGAGTTCGATGTTGACCCGTTCCCGCTCGGCGTACATGTCGAGGTACACGGTGCGCCGCCCGAGACGCACCGGCACCTGCCGGCGGAACTCCGGCATGGTCGGGCCGGTGAACACGTGCTCGTGGCCCCAGATCTCCAGCGGGCTACGGCATCCCTCGCCGAGCCTGGTCAGCAGGATCCGCAACGCTGCCCGGTCGGTCAGCTTCGGCTCACTGCTGAGGGCGACCGCCAGCCGCTCCGGGGTGGTCAGCCAGTCGTTGACCGCCCGGATCACCGGCGCCCGTCGCTCGACGGGCGGCAGGATCGGCCACGAGTCGACGATGGTCTGCTCAAGACGGGTCACCGTCAGCCCTCTGCGGACGACCACGTGCGGCGGCTCGATGACGAGACCCCGGCGTCGGTGCACCACCACTCCCGGGCGCGTCCGTAGGCCAGCGTTGATCGGTACGCTGAGGTGCAGTGGCTCGTTGGCAGTCGGCGCGTGCAGGCCCCATGCGGCGAGCGCGCTGACATGGCTGAGTGTCGCGCACCCCCGTGCCCGCGCGAGAGCCGCGAGCGGGGCCACGCCCGGGTCGAGCTGCTTCAGGACCGGGATGCCCGGCCGACTGTCCACCAGGTGCGCCGCCACGAAGACCTCCGGCAGTACCCGTACCAGTTCACCGCCGCGGCAGGCATGCTCCAGCGCCCACTCCGGCACCACCTGCGTCACCGCCGCGCGGGTGACCAGCCCTCCGGACCGTTTCACCAGTTCCCGCAGCACCGAGTTCGCACCACGCACCGTGCGGCTCCGCCCCCGAGGGCCGCAAGGACCCCCGTCGGCCTCTGTGGACAGCACTCCCCATGTGGAAAACCCCCACGTGCGCCCATGTTCTGCTAGCCCGCGATGATCACTGGCACCTCAGCAGCGAAGCTGTCGGCGTGTCATGTCGCCCAGCCGCCAACGATCAAGGGGGCGGGGGCTCACGCGGCCAGGGTGGCGTAGCGGCCGTTGCGGTTGAGCAGGCTGTCGTGGGTGCCGGTCTCGACGATGCGGCCGTGGTCGAGCACGGCGATCTGGTCGGCGTCGCGGACGGTGGAGAGCCGGTGCGCGATGGTGAGCACCGTCCGACCCTCGGCGAGCACGTCGAACGCCCGCTGGACGGCTCGTTCGGTTTCGGTGTCCAGCGCGCTGGTGGCCTCGTCGAGGACCAGGATGCGCGGGTCGCGCAGCAGCGTACGGGCGATGGCGAGTCGTTGCTTCTCGCCTCCGGAGAAGCGGTGCCCGCGGGAGCCGACCATCGTGTCGTACCCGTCGGGGAGGCCGGCGATGAGGTCGTGGATCTGGGCGGCGCGGGCGGCGGCCTCGATCTCGGCGTCGGTGGCGTCCGGCCGGGCGTAGCGCAGGTTCTCCCGGACGGTGGTGTGCAGCAGGTACGTCTCCTGGCTGACGACGCCGACGATCGCGGCCAGGTCGGTCAGGCGCAGGTCGCGCAGGTCGACTCCGTCGATGGTGATGCGGCCGGCGGTCGGGTCGTGCAGGCGGCTGACCAGTCCGGCGAGGGTGCTCTTGCCGGAGCCGGTCTCGCCGACGAGGGCGAGGCTGGTGCCGGCGGGCACGTCGAGGGTGATGCCGGCGAGGGCGGCGGTGTCGCTGCCGGGGTAGCCGAAGGTGACGTCCGCAAGGCGCAGGTGGCCGCGGACCCGGGCGGGGTCGAGGCGGACCGGCTCGGCGGGGTCGGCCACGTCGACCGGCAGGTCGAGGTATTCGAAGATCCGGGCGAACAGCGCCAGCGAGGCGGTCAGCGACACGCCCACGTTGAGCAGGCCCATCAGTGGCCGGAACAGGCCGCCCTGCAGGGCGGTGAAGGCGACCAGGGTGCCGATGCTCAGCGTGCTGGCGGCGCCGGGCAGGCCGGCGGCGAGGTAGATCACTGCCGGTACGGCGGCGAAGATGATGCTCATCGAGGCCATCCGCCAGCGGCCGGCCAGCTCGCTGCGCAGCTCCAGGTCGACGAGGCGCTCGGACGAGGCGGTGAACCTGTCGATCAGGGCGGGGCCGGTGCCCAGGGTCTTGGCGAGCTGCACTCCGCTGATCGACAGCCCCTCCTCGACGGTGACGTTGAGGTCGGCGAGTTCACGCTGTCGCTGGGCGGTGATCTCGCGGCGCATCCGGGCGACCCGGCGGGTCAGCCAGATGGCCGGCGGGAGCACCACGAGCGAGACCAGGGAGAGCTGCCAGGAGAGCGCGACCATGGCGACGGCGGTGGCGACCACGGTGGTGAGGTTGGCCGCGACGGCGGTGGCGGTGGAGGTGACCACCGACTGCATGCCGCCGATGTCGTTGGTGATGCGCGACTGCACCTCGCCGGTGCGGGTGCGGGTGAAGAAGCCCAGCGACTGCCGCTGAAGGTGGCTGAACACGTCGGTGCGCAGCCGGTGCATGACCCGCTGCCCGACCTGGGTGGAGATCCAGGTCTGGACGACGCCGAGGGCGGCGGTCACGGCGGCCACGGCGACCATGCCGAGGACCAGCCAGACCAGCAGGGTCACGTCGCCCTGCGGAAGGGCACGGTCGATCACGGCACGCAGCAGGAACGGGCTGGCCATCGCGACGACCGAGGAGAGCACGATGATCGCGGTGACGATGGCCAGCGCGGGTCGGTGGGGGGTGAACAGGCGGCCGATGCGGCGCAGGGACACCTGGCGGGCCTGCGTCTTCTCCTCGGCGCTGACGGTGCGGTGGCCGCGGTCGCGGCCCATCGGGGTGGGTTCCAAGGGGGAACTCCTTCCGGAGGCGATATGCTGAGGTTACCTCAACATGAGGGAACAACAGTATCGGCTGCTACCGTATTCCGGTGACCGAGGACACCACCGACAGCGGCGACGAGAGCCTGGCCGAGACGTTCTGGGCGGTCGCGTCCCGTCTGCGCCGACAGACCCGGGAGTCGTTGGCGCCGTGGGACGTCACCCCCAGCCAGTCCCGGGCGCTCGGCGTGCTCGGCCGTCACGGTGAGGTACGCCCCGGCACGCTCGCCGAGCACCTGCACATCGCGCCCCGCTCGGCCACCGAGGTCGTCGACGACCTTCAGGCCCGAGGGCTCGTCGAACGGAGACCCGACCCGGCCGACCGCCGGGCGACCCTGGTCGCGCTCACCGACGAGGGCACCCGCGTCAGCGCCGCCATCCGAGCCGCCCGCCGCGCCGAGGCGGACCGCTTCTTCGGCCACCTCCCCGACGCCGACCGCGCCGAGCTGGCCCGCATCCTGCGCACCCTGCGCGCATAACCGCCCCGCGCGCGGGTAGCCAGCCGCCCCGTTCGTTCGCCGGACCCCCGCCACCACCAGCCGGGGAGACGTGACAGGAGGCGCTCATGTCTGCCCTGAACCACCGCCACCCCGCCTGATGTGCGGGATCAGCGGGGAGGTGCGCTTCGACGGCCGGCCGCCCGACGCGGCGGCGGTCACCCGGATGACCGAGGCGATGCGCTCGCGCGGCCCGGACGACGAGGGCCTGTACGCCGACGACTGGGTGCTCCTCGGGCACCGGCGGCTGACCATCATCGACCTGTCCGATGCCGGCGGCCAGCCGATGGTGCGCGACGACCTGGGCCTGGCGCTGGTCTTCAACGGGTGCATCTACAACTACCCCCAGCTGCGCGAGGAGTTGCGGAACGCCGGGTACTCCTTCGGATCCACCAGCGACACCGAGGTGATCCTGGTGGCGTACGCGCACTGGGGTGAACGCTTCGTCGACCACCTGGTCGGCATGTTCGCGATCGGGCTGGTCGACCGGCCCCGGCGGCGGCTCGTCCTGGCCCGCGACCGGCTCGGCATCAAACCGCTCTACCTCGCCGAGGCCCCCGGGCGGCTCCGGTTCGCCTCCACCCTGCCCGCGCTGCTGCGGGCCGGCGACGTCGACACCGGCATCGACCCGGTGGGGCTGCACCACTACCTGTCCTGGCACTCCATCGTGCCGGCGCCCAGGACCGTGCTGCGTGGCGTCCGCAAGCTGCCGCCCGCCACGGTGCGGGTGATCGAGGCCGACGGGCGCAGCCGTGAGCAGGTGTACTGGCAGCCCGACTACGTGCGGGAGCCGTCCGACGCCGGGATGGACGCCGCCGACTGGCGGGCCGCCATCTCCGACGCGCTGCGCACGGCCGTACGCCGACGGCTGGTCGCCGACGTCCCGGTCGGGGTGCTGCTCTCCGGCGGTCTGGACTCCAGCCTCATCGTGGCGCTGCTCGCCGAGGCCGGCCAGGAGCACCTGCGCACGTTCAGCATCGGCTTCGACAGCCGGGGCGACGAGTCCGGCGACGAGTTCCACTACTCCGACCTGGTGGCCCGCGCGTACGACACCGACCACCACCGGATCCGGCTCGCCGACGACGATTTGACGCCCGCCGTACGAGGGGCCGTGCTGGCCATGACCGAGCCGATGGGCAGCCACGACGTGGTCGCCTTCCACCTGCTCTCAGAGCAGGTGGCGCGGCATGTGAAGGTGGCGCAGTCCGGGCAGGGAGC
>NZ_JBFAPG010000106.1:0-15150 GCF_040675595.1 Micromonospora sp. NPDC049580 | reverse complement strand
TGTCGCTGGGCACCCTGGCCGCGGCGGCGGCGCTGCTCGGGTAGGTCCGCCGGCTGACTCGTTCAGCAATCCTGGTGAGTCACGCCGACCATGGCACTGGCGGACACGTCTGTACCCACGTCCCGCAGCTGGAGGAGATCTCCCGGCGGCGAAGGGAGGCCCCCGGATCAACTGACGATGAGCTGCCTCGACCTACGTGCCGGATGGCTCGGTAACACCCGCGCTCCGTCTGACGAAGAAGGGGTGTAGCGGCTACGAGAGAGGGCGGCCTGTGAATGAGCCTGGCGGAGCGGAGGGTGACATCTCCGGCATCGGGGCCGATCCGGTGGCCTTCGCGGCCTTCTACCGGCGGCACCTGGAGGCGGTGGGTCGGTTCGTGGCGCGGCGGGTCGACGACCCACACCTCGCTGCCGACCTGACCGCCGACGTGTTCCTGGCGGTGATCGAATCGGCGGCCGGCTACCGGCCGGACCGGGGCAGCCAGATCGGCTGGCTGTTCGGGGTGGCCCGCAACGTCATCGGCGACGAGCGACGTCGGGCGGCCCAACGGCTGCGGGTGACGGGCCGACTGGCGGGACGACGGGACCTGGGCCCCGATGACATCGCCCGCATCGAGGAGCGGATCGACGCCGAGTCGGCGGCCCGCCGCACCTATCGAGCATTGAGCGAGCTACCCGAGGGCACCCGCACGCTTGTCGAACTCGTCGCCGTGGACGGCCTCACCGTCGCCGAGGCGGCGACCGTGCTCGGGATGTCGCCGGTCGCCGCTCGGGTCCGCCTGCATCGTGCCCGTCGCGTCGTCCGCGCCGTGCTCGCCCACCCGGCCGCCACCCTCGCCTGAGATGAGACGGAGCTGACGATGAACACGACTGAATGGTCGCCGCAGGGTTTCGAGGAGCAGCTTCTCAGGGACCTGAGCGCACACGTTGCCCAACGGGCCGAGCTGGCGTCGGCGGGCCGTCCGGCCGGGCGCCGTACCCCGTTCCTGCGCGGTTGGCGTCTCGCCGGAGCGGTCGGGATGGCGGTGACGCTGACCGCCGGTGCGCTGGCGGTCCAGACCATGAAGATGGGCGATCAGTCGCCGCCCACGGCCACCGCGTCGGAGGTCTTCCACCTGGCGGCCGACGTCGCCCGGCAGCAGCCGGAGCTCACCGCCCGCCCCGACCAGTACGTCTTCACGGAGTCCCTGGCGACGATACGGGAGCTGCCGAACAGCGGTCCGTACCGGACGATTCGGAACCAACTGTGGCAGTCGGCCGGTGGCGTCGCCCACACGCAGGCACGCTATCGACCGGAGACCGATCCGAACGGGTGGAGCCAACTGAAGGTGCTCCGCATCGATGATCCCGCCGATCCCGACAAGGAGCTCGATGCGTTCCAGCCGCCCGCGTACCACGGCGACCTACCCACCGATCTGGACGAGCTGCTGCGCTACCTTCGGGCGCACCCGGTCGACCTGCATCTACCCGAAGGCGCCGATGAGGAGGCCGTCTACGGGGACGAGAGCATGGCGTACACCACCGCGTGGTCGATGCTCGACGGATACGTGCCACCCCGAGCGCTCGCGGCGCTGTTCGAACTGCTGGCACGGCAACCCGGAGCGGTCGTCATCTCGGGTGACGTGGTGGACGCCGCCGGCCGCCATGGGGTGGCGATTCGGATGCCCGGGGTGATCGGTGGAAACCTGGACCTCATCTTCGATCGGGACTCCCACGTCTACCTCGGCACCCGCAACTCCGTGGTGCGTGACGGCAAGGAATCCCTGTACAACGCTGTCGCGCTACTGCGCATCGCCATCGTCGACCGACCGGGCCAGCTGCCCTGAGCGGTGCCGGGCTCGAGAAGGCCGGTGGGTCAGCGCACAGGCACGGGGGCTGACCCACCGAGGAATGGGCTGCGACGATGAGGGCATGACAACCGCAGAGGCGTACGTCGAGTTCGCGCGCCGCGAGGCGCACGGGGTCTCACCGACGTACGAGCGACTGTCCGACGCCGTCGCCCACGACGACGACCTGCTCGCTCTCCTCGACGCGCTTCCGCCAGCCAAGCGACAGCCCAACCTGCTGTTCGGCGTGGTCCGCTGGCTCGGTGGCCCGGTCGACGACCCGGGCGCGTTCCACGACTACACGCTCACCCACTGGCCGGCGATCGAGGCGCAGATGCGTGCGCGCGCCACCCAGACGAACGAGGCCGGCCGATGCGCGGTCCTGCTGCCGGTGCTCGCCGCGCTGCCGCAGCCCCTGGCCCTGCTGGAGGTCGGCGCTTCCGCCGGGCTCTGCCTCTACCCCGACCGGTACGCCTACCGGTACGGGGAGCACCGGATCGGGTCCGGCGAGCCGGTCCTGGAGTGCGCGGCCAGCGGGTTGGTGCCGCCTGAGCGCGTACCCCAGGTGGTGTGGCGGGCCGGCCTGGACCTGAACCCGCTCGACGTGACCGACGCGGACGCGGTGTCGTGGTTGGACGCCCTGATCTGGCCGGAGCACGCGCACCGGCGGGCCCGCCTGCGCGCCGCCGCGGCGGTCGCTGCGGCCGATCCGCCACTGCTGATCCGCGGCGACCTGGTGGAAGACCTGCCGGCGCTGGCCACGCGGGCGCCGGCCGGCGCGACGCTTGTCATCTTCCACACCTCGGTGCTCTACCAGGTGCCCGTCGCTCGTCGGGAGGCGTTCGTCCGGCTGGTGCGTGAGCTGCCGGGGCACTGGATCGCCAACGAGGCCCCGGAGGTGCTGCCCTACGACGGGCTGCCCGACTCGCCGGACGCGGCGCTGCACAACGTCCTCACGCTGGACGGCAAGCCGCTGGCCTGGGCCCGGGGGCACGGCCAGGCGCTGACCTGGTTCGCCTGACGTTCCGACGCCGACCCGGCCGGTTCAGCGGTTTGGCGCTGGCGTCCGGGCGCGCAGGGCACGGATGAACCAGTCAACGGCCGGAGCGACCGCACCCCCGCCCGACCAGCCGTTGATCACCGACAGCAGGTCGAGGTAACGGTCCCGGTGAGGGTCATTGGCCAGCACCAGGCGGTCGAGCAACCGCTGGCGCAGGTCGGCGTCGTCGGGGAGGCCGTGCAGGCGGGCGTACCGGTCGGTGACCGCCGCGACCACCGGCCCGGCCTCGGGTCCGGCCGGATCGAGACCGGCGGCCAGGGCGTTGGCCACCCCGTCCCGGACCATGGCGACGGCGTCCGGGCGGGGCAGCCCGGGCACGTCGTTGTCGGCGGCGTGCTGGCGAGCGAGCCGCCGCATGCTCGCCCGGAAGGCAGGGTCCCGGCACAGGTCGGCCAACTCCACCCACGCCTGCACCTGCTCGGCGGTGGGGTCGTCGGGCAGGTCCGGCGTCATCGAGACGAGCACGCCCGGGTACGTCGGCGGGTCGCCGGTGAAGACGCTGTCCAGGAAGTCGTCCACCAGTTGCCCCCGTTCGTGGGCGGTGAGCTGGGCCAACCGGTGCAGGTCGTCCACCTCGGACGGGCCCGCCTCCCGCCTCGCCGCGACGGTCAGCACGGCCTGGCGCAGCCGCAGCACCCGGATCTGCACCGCCAGCGCCTCGGCGTGCGCGGCGGCCACCTCGTGCAGGGGCACCTCGCGGTCCACCACCCGACGGATGGAGGCCAGTTCGACGCCCAGGTCGCGCAGCGTCCGGACCAGTTCCAGTCGCGCGACGGCCTCCGGGCCGTACTGGCGGTAGCCGGCCGGGCTCCGGTCGGTCGGCGGCACGATCCCGCTGTCGGCGTAGTACCGGATGGTCTTGACGCTCAGCCCGGTGCGTCGGGCCAGGTCGCCGATCGTGTACCGCTCGTCACCGCTCATGCCCCCACCCTCGCGTCTCCCCCCGGTGGAGACTCAAGCCACCGCATCAGCGCAGGAACGCCGAGACGGTGGCGGTGAACCGGTCGGCGTCGTCCAGCCACGGGTAGTGCCCCGCGCCGGGCTGTACGACCAGCTCGGCGCCGGGCATCAGCTCCGCGAGCTGGGCAACCAGGCCCGGCGGGGCACCGAGATCCAGCTCACCGGCGAGCAGCAGCACCGGGCGTGGGTGGGCGGCGAGCGCGGCGCGGGTGGCCGGCGGGTCGAAAGCGCCGTCGGCGCCGAACATCCGGGCGGCCTCCTGGTTGCGCTGGGCGGCCTCGACCGCCTGGTGCGCGCGGGCCGCCGTGTCCCACCGGCCGTAGAAGAACGGCGCGATCGCCTGCCAGGCGTCGCCGGTGGCCCGTCCGGTCACCATGGACTCCAGCGCCGAGGCGGCCTCCGGGTACCACCGCTCACCGGCGCGGGCCCGGGTGACCTCCTGGCGCAGGGGTGCGGTCGCCTCCAGCCCCACGGCCCGGGTGCTCGGCGTGATCAGCGCGAGCCGGCCCACGCGGTCGGGGTGTCGGGCCGCGTACTGCAGCGCCACGTTCGCGCCGGCGGAGTGCCCGAGCAGGTCCAGCCGGGCGAGCCCCAGGTGCACGCGTAGCGCCTCGACGTCGGCGACCAGGCGGTCGCACCGGTACGAGGAGGCGTCCGACGGCACCGCCGACCGGCCGGTGCCGCGCAGGTCCAGCCGAACCAGGCTCCGATGCGAGGACAGGCCGCCCAGGTCACCGAGGTACGCCGAGTCGCGCATCGGCCCGCCCGGCAGGCAGATCAGCGGGTCGCCCCCGCCGAGACTCCGATACGCGAGCGTGGTGCCGTCCCAGGCGGCGAAGGTGGGCATGCCCCACCCTCTCAGACGCCGACGTCCGGCGGCGTGTCCCGCATCCGGCGCAGCGGCGAGCAGACCACGAACAGGCACGCCGCCCAGGTGCCCAGCACGCAGACCCAGAGCGCGCCGCGCAGCCCCAGCGTGGTGCCGAGCGCGCCGCCGGTCAGCGCGCCCAGCGGGATCACCCCGAAGCAGATCCAGAGGAACGCGGCGTTGACCCGGCCGAGGATCGCCGGCGGGGTGATCCGCTGCCGGTACGACATCGATGCCACGTTGAACAGCACCGCGTTGGCCGAGAACGCGGCCAGTCCGACACCGTAGAGCAGCAGTCCCCAGCCGGGTCGGGCCAACGGCATCAGCAGATAGAACGGGCCCGGCGCGGTCATCGCCACCCAGATCACCCGGGCCGAGCCGAGCCAGGCCGACAGCCGGGCGGCCAGCACCCCCACCACCAGCCCGCCGACGGCGCTGACCGAGAAGACCAGACCCACCTGCACCGGCGCGGCGTGCAGCTCCCGCACCAGGAAGGTCACCTCGATCGAGGCGGACGCCATCACCCAGAAGTTCGACCACGTCGTACAGGCCAGGATGCTGACCAGGATCGGCTGCCGCCGGATGAAGCCGAGCCCGTCGGTCAACTCCACCCGCAGGGGTACGCGGGGAGCCGGCTCGCGGCGTACCGGTGGCTGCCGGATCAGGATCAGCGTCAGCGCGCTGACCAGGAAGGCGAACCCGTTGGCCAGGAAGGTGCGGGCGGCGCCGACCAGCCCGATCAACGCGCCGCTGACCGTCGGGCCGACCAGTTCGGCGGCGTCCTGGCTGATGGTCAGCTTGGCGTTGCCGTCCACCAGCAGGTCCGCCGGCACCAGCCGGGGCAGCAGAGTCTTGTACGCCACGGTGAACAGCACGGTGAGCACGCCACCGAGCCCGACCACCGCGTACAGGAAGGGCAGGGTGAGGTGGCCGACCAGCGCGGCCACCGGCAGGGACAGCAGGAGCGCGGCCCGACCCAGGTCGCACGCGATCATCAGCCGCCGCTGGTCGAGCCGGCCGGCGACGATGCCCGCCGGCAGCGAGAACAGCAGGTACGGCAGCCAGGCCAGGACGGTCAGCAGGGAGACCTGGAACACGCTGGCGTGCAGGGTGTCGGCGGCGAGCAGCGGCACTGCGACATTGGCGATCCGCGTGCCCAGCTCGCTGACCGTCTGACCGCCCCAGAGCAGCAGGAAGTTCCGGCTGCGCCACAGCGACGGGGTCGCCCCCGCCTCGACCGCCTCGACAGCCGGGGACCGCTGCACCTGCTGACTCACCGTCGCCGCTGCCTGTCCGTGCGGGTAGGCGCCGCCGGCCGGCGGCCCGCGGACTCTACCGAGGCGCCACCCCACCCGGCACCGCAATTCCGCCCGCCCGGCACGGCTGGGCCACCGCCGACGGGTCCTCCCTAGACTGCTGCGGGTGAGCGGAGAGCGACGACCCCTGGCGGATCGACCGCTCGCCGAGCCGCACCCGTCCCGGCTGCCGTCCGAGCACCCCGAGCGGGCCCGGATCCTCGCCGCGCACGCCGCTGCGCTGGCCGCCGGCGAAGCCGGTTACCCCGACCCGGCGACGGGGCTCTTCGTGCTCAGCGCCGGCTTCCTCGCCCGCCGCGGCACGTGCTGCGGCCGGGGCTGCCGGCACTGCCCGTACGTGGACGATCCACCGTCGGAATAGGCGTGCACGAGGACTTCCGCCCGACCCGCACACCCCGTACGGTGTCCGACGGACATCCGGCGGGGCCCTTCCGCCGTCGATCGGCGAGAGGGTGGAGCGTGCGCGGGCGGATCGTGGTCGCCGGGCTGGCGGGCCTGCTGCTGAGCGGCTGTGCCGCCGAGGCCGAGCCGGTGGCGGTGCCGCCGCAGGCGCCGGTCGCCCTGGACGTGTCGGCGGCCTCCTCAGGGGGTGCCTGCCGGCTGTTGGACTTCGCGGTGATCGAGCAGCTCGTCAAGGTGCGCTTCGACGTGGCGGCGGCCAGCGAGCGGGGTGACACGCACACGTGCGTGGTCCGGGCCGAGCGCGCGGCGCTGCCGGAGCTGATGCTCAGTGTGTCCGAGACCACCATCGACAAGACGACCTTCGGCGCGGACGTGATGCCCGACAAGGCGGCGAAGGTGACCGGGCTGGGTCAGCAGGCGTACCGGCGTACCACCGCCGCGACCGGCGGGCACGGCCCGGTCGCCGAGGTCGGCTGGCTGGGCACCGACGGGCGCCTGGCCACGCTGACCTGGACGGGCGCCCGTGCCGCCGACCGCGCGGCCGCCGACAAGCTGGCCGGAGACCTGGTCGGGCTGGCCAAGAAGGTGGACACCCGGGCGCTGTGACGCCCGGGTGGGCGGCCGGTCAGTTGGCGGCGACGAAGACCCGGGAGGCGACCTCGCGAGGCAGCCGCACCCGGTCGCCGGAGCGGTCGATCGACACCCCGTCGCGTTCCTGGGCCACCGTCACCGTGGCGCCCGGGTCCACCCCGGCGGCGTGCAGCTGGCGCAGCACGTCGGCGTCCTTCTGCACGCTCTCGCAGATCCGCCGCACCACGACCGGCCCGGAGAGGCCGGGGAAGGCCAGGTTGCGCTCGCCCTCGGCGGCCTCGGTGGTCTCCGCCTCGGCCGAGCCCAGCTCCTGAAGGCCCGGGATCGGGTTGCCGTACGGGGAGCGGGTCGGCCGGTTGAGCAGGTCGTACACCCGCTTCTCCACCGCGTCGCTCATCACGTGCTCCCAACGGCAGGCCTCCTCGTGGGCCTCCTCGTAGGGCATCCCGATGACGTTGACCAGCAGCAGCTCGGCGAGGCGGTGCTTGCGCATCACGGAGACGGCGCTGCCCCGACCGAGCGCGGTGAGCGTCAGGTGCCGGTCGCCCTCGACGGTGAGGAGGCCGTCGCGCTCCATCCGGGCGACGGTCTGGCTCACGGTGGGGCCGCTCTGCTGCAGCCGTTCGGCAATCCGGGCGCGCAGGGGCGGCACCCCCTCCTCCTCCAACTCGAGGATGGTGCGCAGGTACATCTCGGTCGTGTCGACCAGGTCGTGAGACTTCATAACGTCAGCGGCCCTCCGGTGCACGATGCTACCCCGCTGCGTGGCCGGCGACCGCCGCCGAACCGCGTGGTGCCGACCCGGATGGTGTTGGATGGTCGCCATGTCCGGTACCGAGGAGTTGCTTGTCGAGGTCGATCAGCTCGCCGTCGAACTCGACCACGCCGACCCGCCCACCCTCCTCGACGTCCGCTGGCGGCTCACCGGCCCGCCCGGCCACGACGACTACCTGGCCGGTCACCTGCCCGGCGCGGTCTTCGTCGACCTGGACACCGCGCTGTGTGGGCCGCCCGGGGTCGGCGGCCGGCACCCGCTGCCCGATCCGGGCGCGCTACAGGCCGCGCTGCGGGCCGCCGGCGTCCGCGCCGGTCACCCCGTGGTGGTGTACGACGGCGGTGACGGCCTGGCCGCCGCGCGCGCCTGGTGGACGTTGCGCTGGGCCGGGCACCGGCCGGTGCGCCTGCTGCACGGTGGCTTCCCGGCCTGGGTCGCCGCCGGACGACGGGTCTCCACCACCGCGCCCGCCCCGGCCGGCGGCGACGTCGAGGTGCGCCCCGGTGATCTTCCGGTGCTGGATGCCGGGCAGGCCGCCGCGCTGGCTGCCGCCGACGACGCCGTGCTGCTCGACGTGCGCGCGGCGCCCCGCTACGCCGGCGAGGTCGAGCCGATCGACCCGGTCGCCGGTCACGTGCCCGGCGCGGCCAACCTGCCCGCCGGCGAGTATGTGGGCGCAGACGGCCGCTTCCCGGCCGCCGACGTGCTGCGCGAGCGGTTCGCCGCGGTCGGCGCGACCGGGGCGCGGGCGGTCGGGGCGTACTGCGGCTCCGGGGTGACCGCCGCGCAGGCGGTCCTCGCGCTGCACCTGGCCGGCCGCACGGACGCCGCGCTCTACGTGGGTTCGTGGAGCAACTGGGTCGCCGACCCCGCCCGGCCGGTCGCCTCCGGGCCGACACCCGGCCGCTGACCAGCGCGTGCGGTGGGCCGACGACGGTCCCCGTGCGACGATGAGCTCATGTCCGACGACACGGTAGTGGTGTGGGACCCCTCGCTGCTCGCCTACGACATGGGTGACCATCCGCTCGACCCGGTCCGGGTGGAGCTGACCGTCGCGCTCGCCCGGGAGCTGGGCATCCTGGATCGTCCCGGGGTGCGCGTGGTCAAGCCGGAGCCCGCCGACGACTCCCTGCTCACCCGCGTGCACCACCCGGCCTACCTGGCCGCGGTGCGGGCCGCGCCGCGTGACCCGCTGTTCGCCGGGTACGGGCTGGGCACCTCCGACAATCCGGTCTTCGAGGGGATGCACGAGTCCAGCGCGTTGATCGCCGGCGCGACCGTGGCCGCGGCCGAGGCGGTCTGGCGCGGTGACGCCCGCCGGGCCGTGAACGTGGCCGGTGGGCTGCACCACGCGATGCCCGCCCGCGCGTCCGGCTTCTGCGTCTACAACGACCCGGCGGTGGCCATCGCCCGCCTGCTGGATCTGGGCGCCGAGCGCATCGCGTACGTCGACGTGGACGTGCACCACGGCGACGGGGTGCAGCAGATCTTCTGGGACGACCCCCGGGTGCTCACGGTCAGCCTGCACGAGACGCCGCTCGCGCTCTTTCCGGGCACCGGCTTCCCGGACGAGACCGGCGGGCCGGGCGCGCAGGGCAGCGCGGTGAACATGCCGCTGCCGCCCGGCGTCGACGACACCGGCTGGCAGCGGGCGTTCCACGCGATCGTGCCGTCGGTGCTGCGCGCGTTCCGGCCGCAGGTGCTGGTGAGCCAGTGCGGCGCGGACGGGCACCGACTGGATCCGCTGGCCGACCTGAACCTGACGGTGGACGGGCAGCGCGCGACCTACCTGGCGTTGCGGGCGCTCGCCGACGAGCTGTGCGAGGGCCGCTGGGTGGCCACCGGCGGCGGCGGGTACGCGCTGGTCGAGGTCGTGCCCCGAGCCTGGAGCCACCTGTTGGCCGTGGCGACCGGTGACCCGATCGACCCGGCGACGCTCACCCCGCCGGGCTGGCGTGAGCTGGCCGCGGCCCGTCGGCCGGGCCGGGAGATTCCGCTGCGGATGACCGACGACGCGGACCCGTCGTACGAGCCGTGGCAGCCGACGGGCGAGCCGAACGCGGTGGACCGGGCGATCGCGGCGACTCGCAAGACCGTCTTCCCGCTGCTCGGGCTCGACCCGTACGACCCGCGGGACTGAGCCGGGCCGTTTCCTGTGACGACCGTGGACCAGCCGGTGGACGTGCTGCTCAGCGACGGCAGCACCGTCCAGTTGCGACCGATCAGGCCGGACGACGCGCCGGCGATCGTGGCGATGCACAGCCGGTTCTCCGAGCGCACCCGCTACCTGCGCTACTTCTCGCCGTACCCGCGCATCCCGGAACGGGATCTGATCCGGTTCGTCACGGTCGACCACCACGACCGGGAGGCGTTCGTGGTGCTGGCCGGGGACCGGCTCGTCGCCGTCGGCCGGTACGAGCGGCTCGGCCCGCAGGCGCCGGAGGCGGAGGTCGCCTTCGTGGTCGAGGACGCCTTCCAGGGCCGGGGCATCGGCCCGGTGCTGATGGAGCACCTGGCCGACGCCGCGCGGCGCAACGGCATCCTGAGCTTCGTCGCCGAGGTGCTGCCGGCCAACGGGACGATGCTGCGGGTCTTCTCCGACTTCGGCTACCAGGTGCAGCGCGCGTACGCCGACGGGGTGGTGCACCTGAGCTTCCCGATCGCCCCGACGGAGGCGACCCTGGAGGTGCAGCGCGGCCGGGAGCACCGCACCGAGGCCCGCTCGATCGCCCGGCTGCTCGCCCCGCGAGGCATCGCCGTCTACGGCGCGAGCGCCACCGGCCAGGGCGTCGGCGCGGCCGTGCTCGGGCACCTGCGCGACGGCGGGTTCACCGGCGCGGTGGTGCCGGTGCACCCGAGCGCGTCGACGGTGGCGGGGCTGCCCGCGTACCCCTCGGCGGTCGACGCCGGGGTCGCGGTGGACCTGGCGGTGGTGGCGGTCCCGCCGGAGGCGGCGACCGCGGTGGTCGCGGACGCGGCCGCCGCCGGGGTGCACGGCCTGGTCGTGATCTCGGCCGGCTTCGCCGAGGCCGGCCCGGAGGGCGCGGCCAGGCAACGTGCGCTGGTCCGCGCGGCGCACGCCGCCGGGATGCGCGTGGTGGGCCCGAACTGCCTGGGCGTGGCCAACACCGACCCGGCGGTACGCCTCAACGCCACCCTCGCCCCGGCGCTGCCGCCGGCCGGTCGGGTCGGCATCTTCAGCCAGTCCGGCGCGTTCGGGGTGGCGCTGCTCGCCGAGGCGGACCGGCGTGGCCTCGGGCTGTCCAGCTTCGTGTCGGCCGGCAACCGGGCCGACGTGTCGGGCAACGACCTGCTGCAGTACTGGCAGGACGACCCGGGCACCGACGTGATCATGTTGTATCTGGAGACGTTCGGCAATCCGCGCAAGTTCGCCCGGCTGGCCCGGCGGATCGGCCGGGCGAAACCGGTCGTGGCGCTTGCCTCGCCGGCCCGCCCGGCCGGTGTGGGCGATACCGCCGGCCCGGACGAGGTTGCGGTGGCCGCGCTGTTCGCCCAGTCCGGGGTGATCCGGGTGGACACCGTGCCGGAGCTGCTCGACGTGGGGGTGTTGCTGGCCAACCAGCCGCTGCCGGCCGGCGGCCGGGTCGGCGTGGTCGGCAACTCGTCGGCGCTGACCGGCCTGGCCGCCACGGCCTGTGTCGGGCAGGGCCTGACCGTCGCCGAGGGTTACCCGCGCGACGTCGCGCCGAGCGCCGGCGCCGACGAGTTCGCCGCCGCCCTCGCCGAGACGGCCGCCGACGACCGGGTGGACGCGCTCGTCGTGGTCTTCGCCCCGCCCCTGCCCGGCCAACGCACCGAGGTGGACGCCGATGTCACCGCCGCGCTGCCGGCCGCCCTCGCCCTGGGCAAGCCGACCGTGGCGACGTTCCTGGTCGGTCGATTGCCGGCCGGGGTGCCGGCGTACGCCGGCGTGGAGGAGGCCGTCCGGGCGCTCGCCCGGGTACACCGGTACGCCGAATGGCTGCGCCGCCCACCCGGGGTCGCGCCCGAGCTGCCCGGGATCGACCGGGACGCCGCGGCGGCCGCGCTGCGCGCCGACGGCACCGACGCGGAGGCGCTGCTGGCCGCGTACGGCATCGAGACCGTCGCGTCGGTGCCCGTGGACTCGGTCGACGCGGCGGTCGACGCGGCGGCGCGGGTGGGTTACCCGGTGGCGCTCAAGGCCGCGGCCGCGGGGCTGCGACACCGGCTCGACCTGGGCGCGGTCCGCCTCGATCTGCCCGACGAGGCGAGCGTCCGCCGCGCGTACGCCGACATGGCCGCCGGCTTCGGCGCGGACGTGCTGGTGCAGCCGATGGTCCCGCCCGGTGTGGCCTGCGTGGTGGAGCTGGTGGAAGATCCGGCGTTCGGGCCGGTGGTCGGCTTCGGCCTCGGCGGGGTCGCCACCGAGCTGCTGGGCGATCGGGCCTGGCGGGCGGTGCCGCTGACCCACACCGACGCCGCCGAGCTGGTCGACGAACCCCGGGCGGCACCGCTGTTGCGGGGGCACCGGGGCGCCGCGCCGGTGGACCGGGCGGCGCTGGCCGATCTGCTGCTGCGGGTCGGTCAGCTGGCCGACGAGCAGCCCCGCGTGCGCTCGGTGACCCTCAACCCGGTGCTCGCCCGCCCGGACGGCATCTCGGTCCTGCACGCCCAGGTGCGGGTGGGCGGGGTGGCCGCCCGCCCGGACACCGGCCCCCGGCGCCTCTGACCGCGGCCGCTCAGGCGCGGCTGGAGATCTGCTGGACGCCCCAGGTGTTGCCGTCCGGGTCGGCGAAGAAGATGAAGCCGACGTTGTCCAGCGGGTCCGGCACCGGGCTCGGGTTCTGGCCCACCACCTGGATGTCGCTGACCTCCACGCCACGGGCGACCAGCTCCGCGTGGGCCCGCTTCAGGTCGGGCACCACCAGTTGCAGGCCCTTGAGCGAACCCGGCGGCATCTCCGGGACGACGCCCTTGCCGATCACGATCGAGCAGCCCGAGCCGGGCGGGGTCAACTGCACGATGCGGGCGTCGTCGCTGATCACCGTGTCGTGGTCGACGGCGAAGCCGAGCTGGTCGGCGTAGAACGTCTTCGCCCGGTCCAGATCGGAGACCGGCACGATCACCACTTCCAACGTCCAGTTCATGGCACTCTCCTCGCTCGTCGCGGAGCCGGTCGGCGCCACAGTCAAGCACCCCGACAGCAGGAAAGGTCCCGGCGAACCGCCGGGACCTTCCCTGCTCATCCGGTGCGTCAGCAGGCGTACGCCTCCAGGCGCTGCGCCCGCTCCGGAGCGCGCAGCTTCAGCAACGTCACCTTCTCGATCTGCCGGATGCGCTCGCGGGACAGGCCGAACTCGCGGCCGACCTCGTCCAGGGTGCGCTGCCGGCCGTCGTCCAGCCCGAACCGGAGCCGGATGACCGCCTGCTCCCGCTGCGACAGCGTGGCCAGCACGATGCTCACCTCGTTGCGCAGTTCGCCCTGCGCGGCACCCTCGCCCGGGTCGGTGCGCGGGTCCACCGAGGCCACGAAGTCACCGAGCGCGCTCTCGCCGTCGTCGCCGACGGCCTGGTCCAGGCTGACCGGCTCGCGGTCGTACGAGATCAGCTCGATGACCTGGAACTCGGGGATGTCCAGGGCCCGGGCGACCTCGGCGACTCCTGGCTCGCGACCCAGCGTCACCGCCAGTTCCCGGCGGGCCCGGACCATCCGGTTGACCTGCTCGACCATGTGCACGGGAATGCGGATGGTGCGGGCCTGGTCGGCCATGGCACGGGTGATCGCCTGCCGGATCCACCAGGTGGCGTACGTGGAGAACTTGTAACCCTTGGCGTAGTCGAACTTCTCCACCGCCCGGATGAGGCCGAGGTTGCCCTCCTGGATCAGGTCGAGGAAGGCCATCCCGCGTCCGGTGTAGCGCTTGGCGATGCTGACCACCAGCCGCAGGTTCGCCTCCAGCAGGTGGTCCTTGGCGGCGCGGCCCTCGGCGACGATCAGCTCCAGGTCGGCCCGCAGCTCCTCGGAGACCGGGGTGCAGGTGGCGAGCTTCTCGTCGGCGAACAGGCCGGCCTCGATCCGCCGGGCCAGGTCGACCTCCTGCGCCGCGGTCAGCAGCTTCGTCCGGCCGATCCCGTTCAGGTACGCCCGGACCAGGTCGGTGGAGATGCCGCGCTCGTCGGTGGCGTCCAGGTCGGTGAGGGCCTCGGCGGCCCCGTTGGTCTCGGTGCTGGTGGCCGGGCGCGTCCGGTGTTCCGTCATCTGCAGGACCATCTCTGTCTCTCCCCGTGTCCACGTCTGTGCCGTGTCTCCGGCCCAGTGGTGCCGGTGTGACACACAGCTTGGCGGGCAGAGCGTGAAACGGGAGTGAGGCGATCGGGCACCCGACAGGAATCCGGCCGGATCGTTGCCGCGGTGTGTCATCCCGGCGGTTGCGTGCCCGGCCCGGCTACGTTGCGGACGGTCGGCCGCCCCGGGTCGGCGTGGTCCGACGATGGAGGACGGTGTGGTCTTCAAGCGGCTCATGAAGGCGATGGGGGTCGGCGGCCCCTCGGTCGAGACGGTGCTCGCCAACCCGAACTGCCGCCCCGGCGGGCAGTTGGAGGGCCACGTCCAGGTGCTCGGCGGCGACCATCAGGTCGACATCGACGACGTCACGCTCGGCCTGGTCACCCGGGTCGAGGTGGAGAGCGGCGGCAACGACTACGACACCACCCAGGAGTTCCACCGCCAGCGGGTCACCGGTGCGTTCCGGCTGGAGCCGGGGCAGCGCCACGATCTCCCGTTCCGCTTCGACGTGCCCTGGGAGACACCCGTCACCGAGCTGTACGGGCAGCACCTGCACGGCATGACGATGGGGCTGCGGACCGAGCTGGAGGTCGCCCGCGCCGTCGACACGGGTGACCTGGACGCCGTGTCGGTGCACCCGCTGCCCGCCCAGGAGCGGCTGCTGGAGGCGCTGCTGCGGCTGGGCTTCCGGTTCGCGCGCGCCGATGTGGAGCGTGGACACCTCTACGGCGTACGGCAGACGTTGCCCTTCTACCAGGAGATCGAGTTCAGCCCGGCACCGCAGTACGCCCGCTCGATCAACCAGTTGGAGGTCACCTTCATCGCCGACGCGCGACAGATGCAGGTGGTGCTGGAGGTCGACAAACGCGGCGGCGTCTTCACCGAGGGGCGGGACGCCTTCGGCCGGTTCACGGTCGAGCACGCCACCGCCGACAACACCGACTGGACCGCCGAACTGGACACCTGGCTCCGCCAGTCCCTGTCCCGCCGAGGCCTCTTCTCCTGACCCCCGGCTGCCCCGGTGATCAAGAGCTTTGCGTCACCTTGGGGCCGGATTCTGACGCAAACCTCTTGATCACCGGGAA
>NZ_JBFAPG010000105.1:0-15296 GCF_040675595.1 Micromonospora sp. NPDC049580 | reverse complement strand
GGCGGCTGCCGGGTGCTCGGCGCGGTCCTCGCGCCGACCGACGCCGCCGCGGTCACCGGCCTGGCCAAGCGCCTGCCCCGGAAGCTGCTCACCACCCTGCACGCGGAGAGTCTGATCAACGACGGCACCGCCCTGGTGATCTTCGGGGTGACCGTGGGTCTGCTCACCCAGAGCGAGAAGCCGGGGGTGCTGGGCATCGGCGAGGAGTTCGTCGGGGCGGGCGTCGGCGGGGTGGTCGCCGGTCTGCTGGTGGGCGCCGCCGTGGTGCTGATCCGCAAGCGGCTCGACGACCCGCTGCGCGAGGGGGCGCTGAGCGTGCTGACACCGTTCGGCGCGTTCCTGCTCGCCGACTCGGTGCACGCCAGCGGTGTGCTGGCCGTCGTGGTCGCCGGCCTGGTGCTGGCGTACGCCGGTCCGCGGGTGATCCGCGCCCGGTCCCGGGTGCTGGCGTACGCGTTCTGGGACCTGTCCACGTTCCTCATCAACGGCGGGCTGTTCGTGCTGCTCGGCACGCAGATCCCCCGGGCGGTGAAGGACATCTCCAGCACCTCGCCGGGCCGGGCCCTGGCGATCGTGCTGGTGGTCACCCCGGTCGTCGTCGCCACCCGGCTGCTGTTCCTCTACCTGACGGCGGAGTCGGCGAAGCTGCGCCGCCGGATGCTTGACGAGGACCAGTCGGCGTCCAACTGGCGGGTGGGGATCGTGGCCGGCTGGTCCGGTTTCCGGGGCGCAGTGTCGCTCGCCGCCGCGCTGGCCGTCCCGACGATGACGGCCGCCGGTACACCGGTGGTCGAACGCGACCTGATCATCTTCGTCACCGCGCTGGTCATCGTCGTGATCATGCTCGTGCAGGGCACCACCCTGCCGCTGGTGGTGCGCTGGGCGGGGCTGACCGGCGACCCCGAACGCGTTGACGAGGCCCGGCAGGCCCGCCTGCGCGCCACCCAGGCCGGCCTGGACGCGCTGCCGCAGGTCGCCGCCGAGGTCGGCGTCGAGGGGGAGGCGGTACGTCGGCTACAGGCCGAGTACCAGCGGCACCTGGCGGACGTCAACGACAGCGGTGGGCGTACCGCCGAGGAACGCCGGCTGGACCGCCGACTGCGCCTCGGCGTCCTGGCCCACAAGCGGCGGGAGCTGACCCGGCTGCGCGACAACCGGGAGATCGACGACCTGGTGCTCCAGGAGCTTCAGGCCGCCCTGGACAACGAGGAGATCCGGCTGCTGGGGCGGGGACCCAACGAGTGAACACCCGCCGGTGCGGCCCGGTCCGGGCCTGACGGATTGGTGACACCGCCCGCCACGCGTGCGGGACATTCGGCCACGTCGTCGACGGGTACGGTAAGAACCGGTTCGGCTTCCGTCGATGTGTTCGGTCCGCGAGGGGGTGCCCATGACCACCGGAGGGAGCGAGGCCGACCTGCGGGCGGTCACCGAGCGGGAGTTCCTCGACGAGCTGGTGGCGGTCACCCGCGAACGCGTCGCCACCGAGTTCCTCTACCTGATGGCGCAGGACGACGCCGTCATCGGCGTCCAGTGGGAGCAGCCCGGCGTGGACCACCTCCGCCGCTACCGGGTGCGCGACGCCTGCCCGCACTGCGTCGTCCTCGCGGGGGTGTTGGCGCTGGCGCCGATGCTGCCGCTGGACGTGCTGCGCGCCGGGCGCACCCGAGGGCAGTACGAGACGGTGCTGCGCACCGGCCGGCTGCCCCACCTGGCGTTCGCCCGTCCGGCCGGTCCGCCCGGCGCGAGCTGGCTGGGGGACTGCCACGCGGTCGACGGTGACCCGCACTCCGCCGCCGACTGCCCGAGGCACGCCGTGGCCTCGCCCACCGGCGACCCGCTGGAGCTGCGCCTCGGGTCGCTGCCCCGGGCCGTCCGGGAGCTGTACCCGCACGACGGCGCCGCGACCGCCGACCTGGCGCAGCGGTTGCGGATCGCCCAGGACTGGCGGGCCGACGCGCAGGCGGTGGCGAGCGGCATCCGCGAGGCGGCGGCGACCTGGGCGTTCCTGCGCACCTCCTGCGTGCTGGGCGTGCCGGTGCCCGGCATCAACGGTCTCGTGCTCACCCTGCCACCGGGCCCGGCCCCGGACGACCGGCCCCTGTCCGAGCTGCACGCCGCGACGGTGCGCGCCGTGCCCACCGGTGGCCCGCTGCCCTACCAGGAGCGGGCCTGCCTGCTGCCGGAGCCGGCGTCGAGAACGCACCGCATGCCGACGTACGCCGGCGCAATGGACCTGACCGCCGCGGCGCCGGTGCGTACGCTGCGGCTGCCGTCGCCCCGCCGGCCGCTGAGCACCACCGGCCGGGGCGTGCTGCTGCTCTACGAGGCCCGGCACGCCATGGGCCGGCACGTCGCGAGCGCGCCGGTGCGCGACGCCGCGTACTGGGATTCCGAAGCGGCGTTGAACGTCTTCGAGTTCACCCTGCTGGAGCGGGTCGCCGGGCGGCACTACCAGGAGGCGGTGGCCGCCTACCTTCAGGCGCTGCGCCGGGAGGGCGACCTGCTCACCCGCCCGCACAAGGTGCTCGACCGGCGCCGGCGCAAGGCGCTCTCGCTGGCGTTCGGCGGGCTGGACGACGAGGAGCTGCACCTGTGGGCGTCGGTCGCGTACCGCAACGCCATCCTGGAGCTGCTCGGCGACCTGAAGGTGTTCGCGGTGCACCTGCGCCTCCAGGCCGGCTGAGCGGTCGTCTCAGAGCACCTGGGCGAGGAAGCGGCGGAGCCGGGGATGCTCGGCGCCCTCGAAGATCCTCTCCGGCGGGCCGGCCTCCAGCACCACACCCCGGTCCATGAAGGCGACGGTGTCGGCGACGTGCCGGGCGAAGCCCATCTCGTGGGTGACCACCACCATCGTCATTCCGGCGGCGGACAGGTCGGCCATCACCCCGAGCACCCCCTTGACCAGTTCCGGGTCGAGCGCCGAGGTGGCCTCGTCGAAGAGCATCACCTCGGGCCGCAGCGCCAGCGCCCGGGCGATCGCCACCCGCTGCTGCTGACCACCGGAGAGCTGCGCCGGCCGGGCATCGGCCTTGCCGGCGAGCCCCACCAGCTCCAACTGGGCGCGGGCGACGGCCACCGCCTCGTCCTCGCCGAGCTTGCGCAGCCGGCGCAGCGCCAGGGTGACGTTGCGCAGCACGCTCATGTGCGGGAAGAGGTTGAACTGCTGGAAGACCATGCCCACCCGCTGGCGCAGCGCGTCCGGATCGTCGCGCAGGACACTGCGCCCGTCCAGCAGCACGTCGCCGCGGTCGGGCTCGATGAGCCGGTTGAGGGTACGCAGCAGAGTGGACTTCCCCGACCCGGACGGCCCGATCACGCAGGCCGTCCCACCGCGCTGCACGGTCAGGTCGACGCCGCGCAGCACGCGGTTCGGCCCGAAGGCCAGGTGGACGTCGCGCGCCTGGAGGCTGACCGAGGTGGTGGTCGCGGTGGTGGTCATCGCCGGTCTCCTTCCGGGGCCCCGGTCAGCGCCGGGTCGTCCTCGTCCTCGTCGTCGGCGGGTGCGGTGGCCGGCCGGCCGTGGCGCAACCGCCGGTCGATCGCGTTCACGACGTGCGTCAGCGGGACGGTCAACGCCAGGTAGAAGAGCCCGGCGAGCAGCAACGCGGACTCGTTGCCGGTGGTGGCCGCATAGTCCTGCCCGATGCGGAACAGCTCCCGCTGGCTGGCCACCAGGCCGAGGAAGTAGACCAGGCTGGAGTCCTTGATCAGCGCGATGAGCTGGTTGACCCAGGCGGGCAGCACCCGCCGGATGCCCTGCGGGATGATCACCAGCCGCATCGCGTCGGCCCAGGAGAAGCCGAGTGCCCGCGCGCCCTCCAACTGGGCCGCCTCCACCGACTGGATGCCGGAGCGGAAGATCTCCCCCATGTACGCCGCCGCGATCAGCGACAGCGCGAGGATGCCCAGCGGGTACGGGTCCGGTCCCCAGACCTGCATGCCGAACGGTGCCAGCCCGACGCCGATCAGCAGGATCGTCGCCGCGGCCGGCAGCCCTCGGAAGACGTCGGTGTAGACGCGGGCCGGCCAGCGCAGCCACCGGCTGCGGGAGATGCCGGCCACGGCCAGCAGCAGGCCGAACACCGTCCCGAGCAGGGCGGCGGAGACCGCCAGGATCAGCGTGTTGGGCAGCCCGACGGTCAGCATCTCGGGCAGCGCCTCGCGCATCGCGTCGGCGTCGAAGAAGGTCTCCCACAGGGTGCTCAACGGATCCATCGGTCGCCTCTCCTACCGCCCCGCTCGCTCGTCACCGGTTCAGGACGCGGCCGACGCCGACGCCGACGGCGCCGCCACGGTGCCGCTGCCCGGGGTGAAGTCCGCCGGGATCGGGCGGCCCGGGTAGTACTGGGCCTGCAACCGGCTCCAGGTGCCGTCGGCGATCACCTCGTCGAGGCCCTTGTTCAGCGCCTCGCGCAGCTTGTCGCTGCCCTTGGCCACGGCGTACGCGGTCGGCGCCGGGCTGAGCTGCTTGGCCGCCACGGTGATCTTGCCGTTGCTGTCGGCGGCCGACTTCTCGCCGATCTCCGCCGGGGCGATCCACGCGTCGGCGGTGCCCGCCTTGAGCTGGTTGAGCGCGCCGTTGTAGTCCGGCACCCGCACCGGGTCGAGCTGCTTGCCGGTGGCGTAGTCGTCCTGGACGGTGCCCTGCACCACCACGACCCGCTTGCCGGCGAGCTGGTCGAACCCGGTGATCGGCGAGCCGGCCGGCACGTCCAGCCCGAAGTAGCCGAAGTCGTAGCCGTTGCCGAAGTCGACTGTCTTCTTCCGCGCCTCGGTGATCGTGATCGAGGAGCTGCCGACGTCGAACTTGTGGTTGTTGACCTGGGAGAGCAGCGCGGAGAAGTCGGTGCCGACGAACTCGACCTTCAGGCCGAGCTTGCCGGCGACCGCGGTCAGCAGGTCGTTGTCGAAGCCGGTGAACTTACCGTCCTTGAGGTACACGTTCGGTGGGGCGTCGGTCAGCGTGCCGGCCCGCAGCACGCCGGCCTGCGCCAGGCCGTACGGATTGCCGGCGGTGTCGTTCGAGGCGTCGTCGGTGCCGCAGGCGGTCAGCGCGCCGGCAACCACAAGGGCCGCCCCAACGGCAACGGCACGGCTCAAGCCAGAAGAAAATCGCACGGGTGTCTCCAAAAGGGTGTGTCGACCCGGTCGATCGTGAAGTTGTTGCCCCGACACGCCGGTCGGGCGGGCAACAACGTCATGATCGACGCGAGGGTGGGGTGGGCGTGGTGCGCCCGGGGGAGGGAGGGGAGGGGAGGGGTTAGCGCGTGGGGTGGTGGTTACACGCCGCGCTGCACATTCGCATCAGGTCCACGTGGCGACGCCGGGTCAGGGGCGGCGTGAGCCGACCGGCCGGTGGCGTGGGGCTGAGAATGCGCATACGGTCTCCCGGGTCTGTTGCTGACCTGGGTGCCAGGCCACGCTTGCGCCGGCGTCCTGCCGGTGCCTGGTCTTCACCCGGGGCACCCCACCGCGGAGGAGGGTTGCCGGCCAGCGAGCCGGGGCTTCGCGCTGGCACTCATGACCTGCGCCGAGGCTAGCAGCTCCCACCTGTGGATCGTCCAGCCGTTATGACCACGCTCACCACCGGTGACGGTTCGACCGGCAGGTCAACCGGCGTGCACGTGCGGCCGGCGGCGCGGGTCGGGCTCTTGGCGACGCAGGATCTCCCGGGTGACCGAGGCGATGGCGCCCTGCCCGAACGCCAGGTAGCGCAGGAGGTTGCGACCCGGGCCACCCTCGCTCCATTCGAAGTAGATGTGTGGGCGTCGCCTGCTCCGGTCGCGGATCTCCAACAGCAGGGCGGCGAGCGCGGTGGGCACCGAGGAGCCGGTCAGGCTGAGCACCGGGTAGCTGTCGTGCGCCACGCTGCCGCGCACCGGCAGCTCGGTCTCGAAGTCCGACGGGTCGGTGACGTGGACCTCGACGAAGATGACGTCGCTGTCGTCGGGGAAGTCGTTGTCCGCCATGGTCTGTGCCAGCTTGGCGCGGTATTCGGCCGGGTCGCGGCGGTCCGGCTCGTGCGCGATGAGGCGGATCCGACGGGTGGCACGCTCGTCGATCATCCGGGCGGCGGTCGGATCCAGCTCGACGTGGTCGACTCGCACCTCGTAGGCCCGTACGAGCCGGGACAGCACCGACACCAGGATCATCCCGCCGATGAAACACGCGGCGATCTTGACGCCGTCGGGGCGTTCCACGACGTTCGCCAGGGTGGTGTAGACGAAGATCAGCGCGATGGCCCCGAAGGCGTACATCCGCCCCCGCTGCCGCCGTCGTCGCGCCGCGAGGGTCACGGCCGTCGCCGCCGAGGTGATCAACACCAGGACCCCGGTGGCGTACGCGCCGCCCTGCGCGTCCACGCTGGCGGAGAAGATCACCGTGATCAGGAATGCCACCGAGGTGAAGACCAGCACCAGCGGCCGGACCGCCCGCGCCCAGGTAGGGGCCATACCGTAGCGCGGCAGATACCGGGGTACGAGATTGAGCAGCCCGGCCATCGCCGACGCGCCCGCGAACCACAGGATCCCGATCGTGGACAGGTCGTAGACCGTGCCGAAAACGCCGCCGAGGTGCTGGTGCGCCAGGTAGGCCAGCGCCCGGCCGTTCGCCGGCCCGCCCGGCCTGAACGCCTCCGGCGGGATCAGCACGGTGGTGGTCACACTGCTGGTGATCAGAAAGACGCTCATCGTCGCGGCGGCGGTGGTGAGCAGCCGCCGCGCCCCCCGGATCCGGCCCAGCGGCCGGTCCTCCGAGTCCTCGCGATCCCCCCGGATGTGCGGCATCACGGCCACCCCGGTCTCGAAACCGGACAGGCCCAACGCCAGCTTCGGGAACACCAGCAGGGACAGCCCGACCACCAGCAGGGGATCGCCGTGCCCGGTGCTCAGCGCGGTGGTCCAGTCCCCGACCGCGCTCGGGTGGGTCACCACCCGCCACAGCGCGTCGGCGATCACCACCGCGTTCAGCGCCAGGTAGACCGCGACCAGGACGACGGCGATCCCGATGGCCTCGCCGAATCCCTTGAGGAACACCGCGCCCAGCAATGCCACCAGCAGCAGCGTGATGGCCACCTCGTGTCCCTTGAGCCCGCTCGGCCAGAACGGGTTCTCGTCGAGGTGGGCGGTCGCGTCCGCCGCCGAGAGGGTGATGGTGATGATGAAGTCGGTGGCCGCGAAACCGAGCAGCACCAGCACCAACAGCTTGCCCGGCCAGTAGCTCAGCAGGCGTACGAGCATCGCGATCGAGCCCTCACCGTGCGGGCTCTCCACCGCCACCCGCCGGTACACCGGCAGCGCGCCCAGCAGCGTCACCAGCACCAGCACCAGCGTCGCCACCGGCGACAGCGCCCCGGCCGCGAGCGCCGCGATGCCCGGCTGGTAGCCCAGCGTCGAGAAGTAGTCGACACCGGTCAGGCACATCACCTTCCACCACGGGTGGTGCCGATCCTCGGGCGGGCGGCCGCCCGGCCCGGAACGCCGCGCGGCCCGCTCCGTACCGCCGTCGAGCAGCCAACCGCGCAGCCGCCCGGCGCGCCTGTTGCCCTGCACCGGCGCTTCCCCCGTCCTCCGCCCATGGTCACCGCGAGTATCCGCCCGGCCACACGCGCCCGTCCCCAGGTACGCCGAACCCGCCCGTACCGGGTGGGGACGGCCGGCGAGTCGGAGGGTTTCGGCCCGGGGGCAGGGGGGATGCAGCGCCTCCGGCGCGCCTCGCACCGAATCGTCCGGTCGGGCCGGGAGGCCGCCGGATCGGATGCCACCGGGGAAGGAGCGGGTCATGGTCGGCGGCCGTCGCTTCCGCCCGGGTGGTGGCTTCGGCCGTCAGCTCGACGAGCACGAGACCCGCGTCGGCGTGCCGCCGCCGGAGCCGCCCCCGCCCGCCGGTGGCATGGTGGACAGTGCCGTCTACATCCGGGGACACCGGATCGCGTCGCCGGCCGGCCTCGCCGAGACGTACTCCTGCCTACAGGAGCAGGACGACGCGATGGCCTGGATCGGGTTGTACCGGCCCGACATCGACCAGATCTCCTCGCTGGCGCGCGAGTTCCGCCTGCACGACCTGGCGGTGGAGGACGCGATCAACGCCCACCAGCGACCCAAGCTGGAGCGGTACGGGCACACGCTGTTCGTGGTGCTGCGTGCCGCCCGCTACGACGACCTGCGGGAGGAGGTCGAGTTCTCCGAACTGCACCTGTTCATCGGGCCCGGTTTCGTGGTGACGGTCCGCCACGGCGAGGTCCCCGACCTGGCCGCGGTCCGGCGACGGATGGAGGCCGACGCGCCGATGCTCGCCCAGGGGCCCGAGGCGGTCCTGTACGCGATCCTCGACCAGGTCGTCGACGGGTACGCGCCGGTGGTCGCCGGGTTGGAGAACGACATCGACGAGATCGAGACCCAGGTCTTCGGGGGTGACCCGAACGCCAGCCGGCGCATCTACGGGCTCAGCCGGGAGGTCATCGAGTTCCAGCGGGCCGCCCGGCCGCTGCTCACCATGCTCGACGCGTTGGCCACCGGCGCCGGCAGCTACGGCACGGACGAGGAGCTGCGCCGCTACCTGCGTGACGTGACCGACCACCTCACCCAGGTGGTCGAGCGGGTGGACGGGTTCCGGCACCTGCTGCAGAACATCCTCACCGTCAACGCCACACTCGTCTCGCAGCAGCAGAACGAGGAGATGCGCAGCCTGACCGCGGCCAGCTACGCGCAGAACGAGGAGCTGAAGAAGGTCTCCTCGTGGGCCGCGATCCTGTTCGCCCCCACGCTCATCGGCACCGTGTACGGCATGAACTTCGTCCACATGCCGGAGCTGAACTGGCGCTTCGGCTACCTGTTCGCGCTGCTGCTGATGCTGCTGGTCTGCGGAACCCTCTATCTGGTCTTCAAGCGCCGCGGCTGGCTCTAGCAGCGGGGCGCGAGGCTCACTCGATGCCGCGCAGGATGTGCCGCTCGTCCTCGCTGTCGTCGTCACCGGCGCCGATGCGACCGAGCAGCACGGCGGCGGCCCAGATGGTCAGGGGCGTGGCCGCCCCGGTCATCCCGCCACCGGTCCGGTCGTGGCTGGTCTGGCTCCGCTCCGTGCGCGGTGGCCTGCGCTGAGCCTGCATGGGCCCTGCCTCTCCTCGTCGAAGCCGCCGCGGGCGGCCCGCTCGCGCGGGTCACCACCGGTACGGCATCCACGTCGAACCATCCCACGCCCGGCCGCATCCGCACCCCCTGTTTTCGGTTTCCCGACTGTCGCCCGCCAAACCGGACATCTCGCCTCGATGGTGCACCGACCGGCCGAATGGGTAGCGAGGTACAGGTGAGCGGATCTCTCGACACCGCCGTCCGGGTCGCCACCGGACGTGGCGCCCTGCCTCGCTACCTCGTCGCGGCGACGCTCGCCCGCGGCGCGGACGCCGGGGCGACCGTGGGAGTGGTGTTGCTGGCCACCGTGTCGCAGGTCGGGGCGACCCGGCCGGCGCTGCTCGGCGTACGCGCCGGACGCCGTGCGGACGCAGGTGTTCGTGTCGACGGCGGCCCTGAAGGTGGCCGCCGGCTCGCTCGGGACCGGGCTGGCCGGTGCGCTCGCCCCGCTGGGTCCGCGTCTGCTGCTGCTGGCCGGGGCATCCATCGCGCTCGCCGCAGCGGTGGCGGCGAGCGTGTCCGCGCGGCGGCGCGTCGACCGCCAGGACGGCTGGGACCTTGACAAACCCTAGGCCAGCGGATGGGCGATGCCGCGGGCGTGGTCGGTGAGGGCGGCGCCGACCACGGTCGCCGCCAGCGGCAGCACCTCCAGGCAGCGGCGCACCGCGGCGGCCATCAGCGTGTTCGGCACCCGCATGGACAGCGTGCAGTGCGGCACCCAGCGCCCCGGCTGGTAGTGCTCGACCAGGGTGATCCCGGCGGCGGCGAGCCGGCCGTGCACCAACCGGTGGTGCGCGAGCAACTCCGGGGTGGGCGCCGGGCCGAGCCAGAGCACCCGTCCGACGAACTGCCCCGCGTACTGGAAGTCCAGTCGTAGTGGGGCCGCCACGACCGTTCCGCGCAGCGCCTCGGCGACCTGTTCGGGGTCGAAGCGGGGCGCGACCGCGAGCGACACGTGCGGGCGGTGGCGCTGCTCCAGCAGCGAGCGCATGCTCTGCACGCCCTCGGCCTCCAACGCGTCCCACAACACCCGGATCCGCCGGGTGGCGTCCGGGTCCAGATACAGCTCCAGCGCCGCGACCACGTGATCACCGTAGCGGCCGAGATCTGGCTGTCGGTGTCGGGCGGTACCGTGATCGGAAACCGACCAGGAGGCGTGCCCCGTGGACGTGAGTGACCTGCTGACCGAGACGTACGACCGGCTGCCCGACCTCGTCCGCGCGGCGGTCGACGGCCTCACCCCGGAGCAGCTGCGTCGGGCGCCCGGCGAGGGCGCCAACCCGGTCGGGTGGCTGGTCTGGCACCTCACCCGCGTCCAGGACCACCACGTCGCCGACCTGCTCGACGCCGAGCAGATCTGGGTCAACGGGGACTGGGCGGGGCGGTTCGGGCTCACCGCCGACCCGCACAACACCGGCTACGGCCACACGCCCGCGCAGGTGGCGGAGGTGCGCCCGGAGAGCGCGCAGGCGCTGATCGACTACTACGAGGCGGTTTCGGCGCGTACCGGATCGTTCCTGGCGGGGCTGCGCCCGGCGGACCTGGACCGCGTGGTGGACGAGTCGTGGGACCCGCCGGTCACTCTCGGCGTGCGGCTGGTCAGCATCGCCGACGACGACCTGCAACACGCCGGGCAGGCCGCCTACGTCCGCGGCCTCGTCGAGGCCGTCTGACCCGCGTCCCCCGGTTCACCCGGTTCGGGTGACTCCCGCTCACCCCGCGCCGGGTGATTCTGCGGGGATGCGGGAGGTGATCTGATGGGTACGCCGGCGGCGCGGTTCCTGCAGGACCTGGACGCCGGCCGGCGCCCCGACCTGTCCGAGACCACCGCCGGGACGCTGCGGCTGGACATGCGCGGCGACGGCTGTACCGATCACTGGTACCTGACCGTCGCCGACCAGCACGTCCAGGTGACCCGGTCGGCCGACGACGCCGACCTGCTGGTCCGCGCCGATCGGGCGGTCTTCGACGAGTTGGCCAGCGGTCAGCTGCACCTCGCCGAGGCGTTGCTGCGCAACGAGCTGACCGTGCGGGGCGACATGGCACTGCTGTTGCTGCTGCGGCGGATCTTCCCCGGCCCGGCCGACGCCCGGCATCCCCGTGCGCTGGGCCGGGCGGCCCTCGCGAGACAGGAGGGGTCGCGATGAGGCAGGAGCAGGTGCACGTGATCGCCGGCAACGTGTTCGCGATCAGCGACGCCCAGGGCGACATGGAGGTCGACCCGCAGGCGCCGGTCGGGCTCTTCTCGTTCGACACCCGCTTCCTGTCGCGGTGGGTGCTCAGCGTCGACGGGGAACGCCTCAACGCGCTCTCCCGCGACGACATGACGTACTTCGAGACCCGGTTCGTCCTGGTGCCCGGTGCGGCGAGCCACTACGTGGACGCCGACGTGTCGATCATCCGGCACCGCTCGGTGCACGACTGCTTCCACGAGCAGATCACCGTGCTCAACCATTCGCCGAAGCCCGCCGACTTCACCGTGCGGATGGAGGTGGGCGCTGACTTCACCGACATCGCCGAGATCGCCGACGTCGCACGGCCCCGACCGCGGGCCGTCCACGTCGCGGTCGACGCCCACCGTGCGGCACTCGTGCTGCGCTACGAGCGGGAGCGGTTCGGCCGCGTCACCACGGTGCACAGCACCGCCCCCGCCGAGGTCGACGAGGAGGGGCTCACGTTCCGGATCAGCGTTCCGCCCGAGGGGAAGTGGGAGACCACCCTGCACGTCAGCATGACGATGCGGGGCGAGGGTGACCGGGACATGCGCGCCGATCTGGAGTCGCACCAGCAGGTCCTGCGGCGGGGAATGGGTGACGACCTGACCGCGTGGTTGGCCCGGGCCCCGCAGTTGGTGGCCGAACGGGCGGGCCTGGAGGAGACGTACCAGGGCGCTCTGGCCGCCCTGGCGGCGCTGCGGTACCAGCCGCTGGCGTACACCGACCGGGTGCCGGTCGGCGGCCTGCCGTGGGCGATGGGAATGTGCGGGCGGGACAGCATCATCACCTGCCTGCAGAGCCTGGCGTTCACCCCCGAACTGGCCCGCGCGACGCTGCGGATGCTGGCGCTGCTGCAGGGTGGCCAACTCGACGACGAGCACGACGAGGAGCCGGGCAAGATCCTGGTCCAGTTGCGCTACGGCGAGTTGGCCGCGTTCGGGGAGCGGCCCAACGCGCTGTACTACGGCGCGGCCGACACCACCCCGCTGTTCGTGGTCCTGCTCGACGAGTACGAGCGCTGGTCCGGCGACGCGGAGCTGGTCCGCGAGCTGCGCCACCCGGCCCGGCGGGCGCTGGACTGGATCGACGAGTACGGCGACATGACCGGCGACGGTTACGTGCGCTACCAGCGCCGCAACGAGCGGCACGGCGCGGTGAACCAGTCCTGGAAGGACTCCCGGGACGCGATCGTCGACGCGCACGGGCGGTTGCCCGCGTTTCCCCGCGCCACCTGCGAGTTGCAGGGCTACGCGTACGACGCGAAGCGGCGCGGCGCCCGGCTGGCCCGCGAGTTCTGGGGCGAGCCCGAGTACGCCGACCGGCTCGATCGGGAGGCGACGGCGCTCAAGGAGCGGTTCAACCGGGACTTCTGGTTGCCGCACCGGGAGTACTACGCGTTGGCGCTGGACCCGTACGGCGAGCAGGTCGACGCCCTGACGTCCAACATCGGGCACCTGCTGTGGAGCGGGATCGTCGCGGACGATCGCGCCGAGGCGGTCGCCGAGCACCTGCTCGGGCCGCGGCTGTTCAGCGGCTGGGGGGTGCGGACGTTCGCCACCGGCCAGCGCCCGTACAACCCGGTGGGCTCGCACCTCGGGGCGGTGTGGCCGTCGGACAACGCCCTGATCGCCGCCGGTCTGCGGCACTACCGTTTCGACACGCACGCGGCCCGGATCGCGGCCGGCATCTTCGACATGGCGCAGACGCTCGGCGGAGCGGTGCCGGAGCTGATCGCCGGCTACGAGCGGAGCCTGACCAAGTATCCGGTCCAGTTGCCCTCGGCCGGTCGTCCCCAGTCGTGGTCCTCGGGCGCGCTGCTGATGTTGCTGGGCACCCTGTTGGGCCTGCGGCCCACCGGCGAGAACCTGCTGGTGAATCCCGCCCTGCCCAGCGGCTTCGGCGGTATCGAGCTGCTCGACATCCCCGGCCGTTGGGGGCACACCGACGCGTACGCCGGTGATCGCTCCACCCAGGCGGAGGCCCGCCCGCGGACCCGGCGGCGACCGTGACTCAGCGGCCGTCGCTCCGGGCTGTCGCACCGCCGGCGTCCTGATCGAGGGACGGGGACACGTGGGCCGGGGGAGGCCGCCGGCGGTGCGCCTGGGCGCGACGGAAATCCTGCACGGCGAGGCTCAGGCCGGCCAGCTCGTCGGGGCGCGGCGCGGCACGCACCGCCGTCAGGAGCAGCACGACCGGACGCGTGTCGGTCGACGGATCGACGGGGAAACCGCCGAGCAGCCGCTCGGCGGTTTCCTGGTTCATCCGGTCCGCGTTCATCTCGTGTCCCTCAGCGCCCACCCCGCGGGCGATGTCACATCGGCGCCCGGAGCGGGAACCGGTGGTGACAGCACGAGGCGAAGCGCCCGAGGGCGGGCCGGGGCTCAGCTCATGGTCTTCGACCCGTCGATCGCCTCACGCAGGATGTCGGCGTGCCCCGCGTGCTGCGACGTCTCGGCGATGAGGTGCAGCAGCACCCGGCGGACCGTCCAGCTCGCACCCGGCTCGAACCAGGGCGCCTGCGGCAGCGGGTGGGCCGCGTCCAGATCGAGGGTGGCGATCAGCTCGTCGGTGTGGGCGGCCACCGCCTGGAACCGCTCGACCAGCCCGGCCAGGGTCTCGCCCGGCGCCATCCGGAACTGACCGACCCAGTCGATCTCCTCGCGCTGCATGGCCTCCGCGCCACCCACGGCGAACAGCATCCACCGCTCCTCGGTGCCGGCGACGTGCTTGATGAGCCCGCCCGGGCAGAGCTCGCTCACGGTGCTGCGGGCGGCGGCCTGCTCGTCGGTCAGCCCGTCGACGGTCTGCAGGAGGAAGCCCCGGTGCCGGCGCAGCGTCTGCAGCAGGTCGGCCCGTTCCCCGGTGAGCTGCGCGGTGCTGGTCATGGTGTTGCCCTTCGGTCGAGGTCCGTCGGGCGCCAGCCTAGGACCGGGCACCGACACTTCGGGGTCGGACACGACGGGAGCGCCGGCCGCCAGCGGTTGCCGATCGGGGCGCGGGACTGTCCACTGAATGACATGGGTGTGATCAAGGTGGGCACGTCGTCCTGGGCGGACCAGACGTTGCTGCGCTCCGGCTGGTATCCGCGCTCGGCCAACACGCCGGCCGGCCGGCTGGCCTACTACGCGGGACGGTTCCCGCTGGTCGAAGTGGACACGTCCTACTACGCCGTTCCGGTGCCGGAGACGACACAGGGCTGGGTCGACGCGACACCCGACGACTTCACCTTCAACGTCAAGGCGTTCAGCCTCTTCACCGGGCATCCCACGCCGGTCGCCGTGCTGCCCCGGGATCTGCGGCCGGCCGGCGGCCCGAGCCGGGTCCGCCGTCGCGATCTGCCCGAGCAGGCGTACGACGAGCTGTGGGCCCGCTTCCAGGCGGCGCTGGACCCGATCGCGGCCGCCGGCAAGCTCGGCGCGGTGCTGTTGCAGTTCCCGCCCTGGTTGGCGCACGGCGCCGCCGCCGAGCGTCGCATCGTGGAGCTGGCGCAGCGGTGCCGGCCGTGGCGGGTGGCGGTGGAGCTGCGGCACGCCTCCTGGTTCGACGGCGCCGGCGCGGCGGCGACCCTGGACCTGCTGCGCGCGCACGACCTGTCCCTGGTCTGCGTCGACATGCCACAGGGGCACCCGTCGTCGGTGCCGCCGATCCTGACGCGGACGGCGGAGCCCGCGATCGTCCGCTTCCACGGCCACAGCGACGCGTGGGGCGACGGCGACAAGCAGGACAAGTTCCGCTACGCGTACGACGAGTCGGAGCTGCGGGACTGGGCCGCGCGGCTGGCGGAGCTGGCCGGAGACGTCGACGACCTGCATGTGCTGTTCAACAACTGCTGCGCCGGGCAGGCCCAGCGCGACGCCACCCGGCTGGCGCAGCTGCTCGCCGAGACCATGCTCGCCGATCCGCGGGTGCCGCCCGGGCCGCGACGGTCTGACCGTCGGCCGGTCCACGC
>NZ_JBFAPG010000104.1:0-15400 GCF_040675595.1 Micromonospora sp. NPDC049580 | reverse complement strand
CACCACACCCGCAGCACGGCCCCCGGCGCGCGGACGCGCCGGGGGAGGGTTCCGGCTGCCCATCGTCGAGAACGTGGAGGACATCCCGTGACCGTGCCGACGTACCCCGTCGAGACCGACCCGCCCGTGCCGACCAGCGCGCAGGCCGCTCCACCGCCGGTGTCGACAAGCGCGTTGCCCGCGGCGCGGGCGCAGCTGCTGCACGGCGGCTCGGTCGAGCAGTACCGGCGGGCGATCGCCGACGGTGTCGACCGGGTCGCCCGCCGGGTCGCCGCGGTGGACCGGCCCGCCACCGGCGTCGCTCCGGCCGAGCTGGCCCCCCTCGTGAACACCGTCGACCTGGACCGGCCCCTGGGCGACGCCGGCGCGGCCCTGGACGAGCTGGAGGACGTCTACCTGCGCGACGCCGTCTGGTTCCACCACCCCCGCTACCTGGCCCACCTCAACTGCCCGGTGGTCATTCCGGCGCTGCTCGGCGAGGCGGTGCTGAGCGCGGTGAACTCCTCCCTGGACACCTGGGACCAGAGCGCCGGCGCCACGCTCATCGAGCGTCGACTGATCGACTGGACCGCCGCCCGGGTCGGCCTCGGCCCGGACGCCGACGGCGTGTTCACCAGCGGGGGCAGCCAGTCCAACCTCCAGGCGCTGCTGCTGGCCCGGGAGGAGGCGTGCGCCGCGGCGACCACCCCGGCGGCCCGCATGGAGCTGCTGCCCCGGCTGCGCGTGCTCACGTCCGCCGCCGGGCACTTCAGCGTGCAGAAGTCCGCCAAGCTCCTCGGCCTCGCCCCGGACGCGGTGATCGCGGTGCCCACCGACGCGCAGCGGCGGATCCGGCCCGCCGCCGTCCGCGACGAGATCACCCGGTGCCGGCAGGCCGGACTGGTCGTGATGGCGGTCGTCGGCACCGCCGGCACCACGGACTTCGGCTCCATCGACCCGCTCGGGGAGCTGGCCGGGATCTGCGCGGCGGCGGGCGTCTGGCTGCACGTCGACGCCGCGTACGGCTGCGGGCTGCTCGTCTCGCCGACGCGCCGGCACCTGCTCGACGGCATCGAGCGGGCCGACTCGGTGACCGTCGACTACCACAAGTCGTTCTTCCAGCCGGTCAGCTCCAGCGCCCTGCTGGTCCGCGACCGGCGGGCACTGCGGCACGCCACGTACCACGCCGACTACCTCAACCCGGCGCGGATGGTGCAGCAGCAGATCCCCAACCAGGTCGACAAGAGCCTGCAGACCACCCGCCGGTTCGACGCGCTGAAGCTCTGGCTGACCCTGCGGGTGATGGGCCCGGACGCGCTCGGCGCGCTCTTCGACGAGGTGGTCGACCGGGCGGCCGACGCGTGGCAGCTCGTCAGCGAGGACCCGCGTTTCGAGGTGGTGACCCGGTCGCAGTTGAGCACCGTGGTCTTCCGCTACCTGCCCACCGGCCCGGGTCGCGAGCTGGCCGACGCCGCCAACCTGTACGCCCGGGAGGCGCTGGCCGCCTCCGGCCTCGCCGTGGTCGCCGGCACCCGGGTGGACGGCCGGCACTTCCTCAAGTTCACGCTGCTCAACCCCGCCACGACCGGCGACGACGTCGGCCACGTGCTCGAACTGATCGCCGGCCACGCCGGCCGGTACGTGCGCGACAACACCGCCGCCGACCTGACCTGCCCCGTCGGCTGACCCCGAATCCGCGCCTGGAGAAGAAGATGTCCACCCACGACTTCGTCGCCATCGGGCTCGGCCCGTACAACCTGGGTCTGGCCTGCCTCACCGCGCCGATCGACGAGCTGGACGGGGTGTTCCTGGAGGCCCGGCCGAGCCTCGCCTGGCACCCCGGCATGCTGCTGGAGTCGGCCCGGTTGCAGACCCCGTTCATCGCCGACCTGGTGAGCCTCGCCGACCCGACCTCGCCGTACTCGTTCCTCAACTACCTCAAGGAGATCGGCCGGCTCTACCCGTTCTACATCCGGGAGAGCTTCTACCCGCTGCGCAGCGAGTACGACGCTTACTGCCGGTGGGCGGCGGCGAAGCTGCCGAACCTGCGCTTCGGCCAGACGGTGACCACAGTGGAGTACGACAGCGCCGACGAGCGGTACGTGGTTCGGGCCACCACCGGCGGGTCCGAGAGCGTCACCTACCGGGCCCGGCACCTGGTGCTCGGCACCGGCACTCCGCCGCACCTGCCGGCAGCCGTCGCCGGGCTGAGCGGGGACGCCGTGCACAACTCGCGCTACCTGGAGCACCGGGACGCGCTGCGCACCAAGCGCAGCATCACGGTGGTGGGCAGCGGGCAGAGCGCCGCCGAGATCTACCACGACCTGCTCGGCGACCTCGACCGGTACGGCTACCAGCTGAACTGGGTCACCCGCTCGCCCCGGTTCTTCCCGCTGGAATACACCAAGCTGACGCTGGAGATGACCTCACCGGACTACGTGGACTACTTCCACGCGCTGCCCGAGGCGACCCGCTACCGGCTGGAGGCCGAGCAGAAGGGACTGTTCAAGGGAATCAACGCCGACCTGATCAACGACATCTTCGACCTGCTCTACGCGCACAGCGTCGACGGGCCGGCGCGCACCCGGCTGCTGACCAACACCGAGCTGGTCGACGCCGCGCACCGTGACGGGGAGTACACGCTCGGGTTGCGGCACGTGGAGCAGGAGCGGGACTTCACCCTGCGCACCGAGGGACTCGTGCTGGCCACCGGCTACCACTACCGGGTGCCGGAGTTCCTGGCCCCGGTGCGCGAACGGATCCGCTGGGACGCGCACGGCCGCTTCGACGTGGCCCGCAACTACAGCATCGACCACAGCGGGCGGGGCATCTTCCTGCAGAACGCGGGCACCCACACGCACAGCATCACCTCGCCGGATCTGGGCATGGGCGCGTACCGCAACTCCTGGATCATCCGCGAGCTGCTCGGCCGGGAGCACTACCCGATCGAGAAGAGCATCACCTTCCAGGAGTTCGGGGTGATCTCGTGAGCGTGGTCTTCACCCGCGTCGACGACCGGCTCGGCGCGTTCGCCCTGCGTACTCTCGATCCGGAGGCCGACGCCGCGCTGCTGCACGGCTGGGTGACCCACCCGAAGGCGGCGTTCTGGCTGATGCAGGACGCCGACGAGGCACAGGTGATCGAGGAGTACCGGCGCATCGCCGCGCACCCGCACCACGACGCGTACCTCGGCCTGTGGCGGGGGAGTCCGGCGTTCCTGGCCGAGCGTTACGACCCGGCCAACGTCGAACTGGTCGGCCTCTACGACCACCAGCCCGGTGACGTGGGCATGCACTTCCTCTGCGCGCCCGCAGGCAACCCCGTGCACGGCTTCACCCGCGCGGTGATCCGTACCGTCATGACGTGGCTCTTCGCCGACCCGGCGACCCGGCGGGTGGTGGTCGAGCCGGACGTGCGCAACACCGCCGTGCACGCGCTGAACGCCGCAGTCGGCTTCGAGGTCGTCGGCCCGATCGCCAAGCCGGAGAAGGACGCGCTGCTCAGCGTCTGCACCCGCGCCCAGTTCGAGGCCGCCGCCGAGCACGCCGAGCAAGCCGGACACACCGCCGCCGCCGAGTCCGCTGCCGCCACCCGAACCGAAGGAGCCCCGGCGTGACCACCACCGCCGTCCCCACCCCGCCGACCGTCGCCGGCCAGGCCGCGCCCGGCGACCCGGTCGCGCACCTCACCCCGCAGCGCTGGGCGCGGGCCAACCGGATGCTGGTCCGCAAGGCGCTCGCCGAGTTCACCCACGAACGGCTGCTCACCCCGGAGCCCGTGCCCGGCCCCGACGACCGGCAGTGGTACGAGGTCCGCAGCGACGACGGCGCCGTCACGTACCGGTTCGTCGCCCGGGTGCTCGCCCTGGCCCACTGGCAGGTCGACGCCGACAGCATCACCCGGCACCGGGACGGCGTCGCGCTGCCGCCGGACGCCGTGGACCTGATCGTCGAGCTGCGCGGCACCCTCGGGCTGTCCGCGCGGGTGCTCCCGGTCTACCTGGAGGAGATCACCTCCACTCTCGCCGGTACCGCGTACAAGCTGGCCCAGTCCCTGCCGAGCGCCGCCGAGCTGGCCGGGGCGGACTTCCAGACCATCGAGACGTCGATGACCGAGGGCCACCCCTGCTTCGTGGCCAACAACGGCCGGCTCGGCTTCGGCGTCGACGAGTACCACCGCTACGCCCCCGAGGCCGCCACCCCCGTACGCCTGGAGTGGCTGGCCGCGCACCGGGACCACTCGACGTTCAGCAGCGCCACCGACCTGGACTACGACACGCTCATCTCCGGCGAGCTGGACGCCGAGACCCGGGCCCGGTTCGCCGCCACGATGGCCGACCTCGGCCTGGACCTCGCCGACTACCACCTCATCCCGGCGCACCCGTGGCAGTGGTGGAACAAGCTGGCCGTCACGTTCGCGGGGGAGTTGGCCCAGCGTCGGCTGGTGCACCTGGGTCCCGGGCCGGACTCGTACCTGGCGCAGCAGTCCATCCGGACCTTCTTCAACGTCACCGAGCCGGGCCGGCACTACGTCAAGACCGCTCTGTCGGTGCTGAACATGGGCTTCATGCGGGGGCTGTCGGCCGCGTACATGGCCGCGACCCCGGCGATCAACGACTGGCTGGCCGACCTGATCGCCGGCGACGAGGTGTTGACCGGCACCGGGCTGACCGTCATCCGGGAGCGGGCCGCGGTCGGCTACCGGCACCGGCAGTACGAGGCGGCCACCGAGCGCACCTCCCCGTACCGCAAGATGCTGGCCGCGCTGTGGCGGGAGAGCCCGGTGCCCGGCCTGGCCCCGGGGCAGCGACTGTCCACGATGGCCGCGCTGCTGCACGTCGACGACGACGGCGGCTCACTGGCGGCGGCCCTGATCGACCGGTCCGGCCTGGCGCCCGAGGTGTGGCTGCGCCGTTACCTGGACGCCTACCTGACCCCGCTGCTGCACAGTTTCTACGCCCACGACCTGGCCTTCATGCCGCACGGCGAGAACGTCATCCTGGTCCTCGACGAGCACGACACCGTCCAGCGGGTGATCTTCAAGGACATCGCCGAGGAGATCGCGGTGCTGAGCGCCGACGTCGAGCTGCCGGCGGAGGTGCAGCGGATCCGGGTCGAGGTGCCCGACGACACCAAGCTGCTGACCATCTTCACCGACGTGGTCGACTGCTTCCTGCGCCACCTCAACGCGGTGCTCGTCGAGGCCGACGTGCTCACCGAGGACGCCTTCTGGGGCACGGTCGCGGCCTGCGCCGCCGACTACTTCGAGCGGGTGCCGCACCTGGCCGAGCGGGTCCGCCACTACGACCTGTTCGCCCCCGAGTTCGCATTGTCCTGCCTCAACCGCCTCCAGTTGCGCGACAACCAGCAGATGATCGACCTGGCCGACCCGTCGGCCGCCCTGCAGTTCGTCGGCACCCTCACGAATCCGCTGGCCGCCCACGCTCCGGCCCGCTGACGCCGTCCGCGTCCCGGCAGGCTCCGAGAGTCCGTCCGCCGGCCGGGACGCGGACGTGCGGCATACCTCAGCGATAGTCGGCGAAGATCCGACGTTCCACACCGTCGACGGTGATCGGGCCGCCGTGGGGGAGGATCCACTGCGGCTTGGTGTGGCCGAACGGGACGCCGACGCAGACGACCGCCTCCGGGTTGTAGCGGTTCACCACGTCGACGACCGTGTCGCGCTGCTGCTCGCGTAGGCGCGCCCTCTCCTCGGCGGCGGGTCGGCGGGTGTGGTCGGAGACCGGCGGACGGGCGACCAGGACCGCGTCGACGGCGTCGAGAAGACCGCGTTCACCCAGCGACCGCACGATCCAACCGACCTCGCGGGCGGGAAGGAGCTTCTCCGACGTCTCGATGATCAGCACGCCGCCGCGCAGAGCCTCCGGAGGAAACGGGAAGCGTCCCGCCGTGAGGGTCCACTGGAGGACTTCCAGACACCCACCCCAGCTGGGGCCGGTGACCGTGCGGCGCGGCCCGTACCAGCTCCACGGCGCCGTCGGTTCGCGTTCTCCGAACGACTGCAACGCCCGTGGGTCGGCCCAGTCGACCCCGATGTCCTCGGACTCGCCCGGATCGGTGATCTCCAACCGCTCGCCGGTGCGGAGCGCGGCCCGCAGCGACCGGGCGTGGATGTCGTCCACGGCGGGTCCGGGGCCGAGGTGCACCTGTGAGGACCCGCCGTAGAAGCTCGCGATGCCGAGCCCCCAGAGCCACTGGTGCAGGTTGGTGTTGTCGCTGGTGCCCAGGAAGGGCTTCGGGTCGGCGCGGGCGAGGTCGGCGTCCAGGTGGGGGATGACCGTGATCTGGTCCTCGCCTCCGACGACGGCGAGGATGGCGCGTACCCGGGGATCGGCGAAGGCGGCGTTGATGTCCGCCGCGCGCGCCTGCGCGCTCGCGCCGACCGTGCGGGTGCTCGGGTACTCGACCGGGACGAGGCCGGTCAGGTCGGCGAGCCGCCGCATGGCCTGCTCGTGGATCTCGGGATAGGCGCCGGCCGCGGCGAAGGACGGCGACAGGACCGCGATGTGGTCACCCGGTCGTGCCTTCGGGGGACGCACCAGATCATGCTTCATCCCGAGATTCCACCAGCGGCGCCCGTCGGCGCGCATCCCGTTTTGGGGTGCGCCGACCCGGGACCGATCTTGCAGTATTCCTTCGTGTTATCGATAACACGAGGTGGCACGCCATACCGCATCCCCTTCACCGCGCCGGTTCTCCAAGCTCGCGCACAGGTGTACGGCGTACGAATACAGTTACCATCTTGAATTCGTGGGTCGGTGGGCCGTAACATGCCGGACACGGATGTGAACGCTAACGTTCGGACCCCTGCATCCCACCGAGCCCGTCCCGCCCGGTTGTCGCCCCGTCGCCGGTAGCGCTCATCTGGAGGTCCCATGTCGTCCCTGCCCCTCAGCCGACGCCGCGTGCTGCAGGCGGCCGGCGCCACCGCCGTGCTCTCCGCGACCGGAGCCACGACGCTCGGCGCGGGCCCCGCCGCCGCTGCCGTGGTCCCGCCAGCGCGGTCGGACATCGGCGTCGGCGCCTACCCCTTCGAGTTCGGTCAGGTGCGACTGACCGCCGGCCGCTGGCTGGACAACCAGACCCGCACCCTGAACTACCTGCGCGTCGTCGACGTCGACCGGATGCTCTACAACTTCCGCGCCAACCACCGGCTCTCCACCAACGGCGCCGCCACCAACGGCGGCTGGGACGCGCCGAACTTCCCGTTCCGGACCCACATGCAGGGGCACTTCCTGACCGCGTGGGCCCAGGCGTACGCGGTGCTGGGCGACACCACCTGCCGGGACAAGGCGAACTACATGGTCGCCGAGATGGCCAAGTGCCAGGCGAACAACGGCGCGGCCGGGTTCGGGTCGGGATACCTCTCCGGTTTCCCGGAGTCCGACTTCACCGCGCTCGAGGCACGGACGCTGTCCAACGGCAACGTGCCCTACTACTGCATCCACAAGACACTCGCCGGTCTGCTCGACGTCTGGCGCTACACCGGCAACACCCAGGCCCGTACGGTGCTGCTGGCCCTCGCCGGCTGGGTCGACACCCGCACGTCCCGGCTCAGCTCCAGCCAGATGCAGTCGATGCTCGGCACCGAGTTCGGTGGCATGAACGAGGTGCTGACCGACATCTACCAGCAGACCGGTGACACCCGGTGGCTCACCACCGCCCAGCGGTTCGACCACGCCGCCGTGTTCAACCCCCTGGCCTCCAACCAGGACCAGCTCAACGGACTGCACGCCAACACGCAGGTGCCCAAGTGGGTCGGCGCCGCCCGTGAGTTCAAAGCGACCGGGACGACCCGCTACCGGGACATCGCCAGCAACGCGTGGAACATCACCGTCGGCGCGCACTCCTACGTCATCGGCGGCAACAGCCAGGCCGAGCACTTCCGGGCGCCCAACGCGATCGCCGGGTACCTCAGCAACGACACCTGCGAGCAGTGCAACACCTACAACATGCTCAAGCTGACGCGGGAGCTGTGGCTGCTCGACCCGAACCGCACCGACTACTTCGACTACTACGAGCGCGCCACGATCAACCACCTGATCGGCGCGCAGAACCCGGCCGACAGCCACGGTCACATCACCTACTTCACCCCGCTCAAGCCGGGCGGCCGGCGGGGCGTGGGCCCGGCGTGGGGCGGCGGCACCTGGAGCACCGACTACAACTCGTTCTGGTGCTGCCAGGGCACCGGCGTGGAGATCAACACGAAGTTGATGGACTCCATCTACTTCTACAGCGGCACGACGCTGACCGTGAACCTGTTCGTGCCCTCGGAGCTGACCTGGTCGCAGCGGGGCATCACGGTCACGCAGAGCACCACGTACCCGGTGAGCGACACCACCACGCTCACCCTCGGCGGCACGATGAGCGGCTCGTGGAGCGTCCGCGTCCGCATTCCGGCGTGGACCAGCGGCGCGACGATCAGCGTCAACGGCGTGGCGCAGTCCGTCGCCACGACGCCCGGCAGCTACGCCACGGTCACGCGTACCTGGGCGGCCGGAGACACCCTCACCGTGCGTCTGCCGATGCGTGTCGTCGTGCAGCCGACCAACGACAACCCCAGCGTCGCCGCCGTCACCTACGGCCCGAGCGTGCTCTGCGGCAACTACGGCAACACCACGCTGAGCGCGCCGCCGGCACTCAACGTCTCGTCCATCGCCCGGACCAGCACCAGCTCGCTGGCGTTCACCGCCACCGCGAACGGGTCCACCGTCAACCTCGGGCCGTTCCAGGACGCCCACGGCTTCAACTACACCGTCTACTGGAACACCAGCGGCAGCAGCGGTGGGGGCAGCCACCGGCTGGTCAACGTCGGCAGCGGGATGGTGCTCGGCATCCAGAACATGTCCACCGCCGACGGTGGGCTGGCTCTGCAGTGGGACGACAGCGGCACCGCCGACCACAACTGGGTGGTGGTGACCGACGGCAACGCCGTCCGGTTCCGCAACGTCAACAGCGGGAAGGTTCTCGGCGTGGAGAACATGTCCACCGCCGACAACGCCCGCGTCCTGCAGTGGGCCGACAACGGGACCGCGGATCACCGGTGGACCCTGGTGGACAACGGCGACGGCACCTACAAGATCCGCAACGTCAACAGCGGCAAGCTGCTCGGCATCCTCAACGGCTCCACCGCGCGTGGCGCGCAGGCCGTACAGGACTCCGACAACGGCAGCGCGGACAACCGCTGGCGGCTGGTGGCCAACGCCTAGACCGTCACGTCGATGGCTCGGCCTGGCCGGGGCGTGTGTCGAAATCCTGAACCGAGGGCTTCGACACACGCCCTTGGTGCTGTCTCGGCACGGTCGCGAGATCTTGCCGTACTCTCTTGCGCGGATAGGTCTGTAATGCAAAGCTAACTTCATGACACACGAATCCGCTCCGCAGGCCGACGGCCCTCGCGAGCTGTTGGCGGCCGTGCGCGACCTGACACGCCAGGTCCATGTCGCCCAGCGCGGCACCTGGTTTCCGCTGCTGGTCCTCGCGGTGGTCACCCTGGTCGCGATACCCGTCTACCGGTACGCCCCCTACCTCGACCTGTTCGACACCTGCCGATCCCGCCCACAGGACAGGGTCTGCATGGCGCCCAACCCGACCGAGCTCGGATACTGGACGGTCGCGCTGGTGCTCGCCTACGCGGCGATCGCGGGCTTCTACGTCAGGCAGTCCCGGCGGCGTGGCGTGGGCACCCCGATCCGCCCCTACGTCGTCGTCGGCGTCGCGTTGGCCGTGCTGATGACGGCCGTGTCGATCTGGCTGACGTTCCACCCGCTCATCCCCGTCCCCGCCGACCCCTTCTCCACCGACCCGGCCGCGATCGAGGTCGGGCCGGCGGCATGGCTTGTCAACGGGCTGGCCAGTCCCATCGCGGTCATCGCGCTGGCGCTGCTGGTGCTCGCGTGGGTCGAACGCAACTGGGCGCTGCTGGCGTACAGCCTCGCCTTCCTGGCGATCGTGATGGTGCAGGGCGGCCAGGTCATCCACGCGACCTCCCGGTGGTTCTTCCTGCCTCAGTTGCTCGTCCCGGCGGCGCTACTGCTGCTCGGCAGTGCCGCTTTCGCCCTGTTCCGGCCGAGCACCGAGGTTCCGGGGCGATGACCGACCATCCCACCAATGGCCTCGACGACGTGGTCCACCAGCGCGTCCGACTGGGCATCCTGGCGATCGCGCACCAGGCTCGCCAGGTCGAGTTCGGCTTTCTGCGCACCACCCTGCAGCTGACCGCAGGCAACCTTGGGCAGCACCTGACCGTCTTGGAGAAGGCCGAGCTGATCCAGATCGAGAAGGGCTACGAGGGCAAGCGCCCACGCACCTGGGTGACTCTCACCGCTGCCGGTCGGGCAGCCCTGCGTGTAGAGATCGCCCACCTCAAGCAACTCATCCAGCAGGTCGAGCAGGCGGAGACGGCGCCGGCCGCCGACCGGTGACCAGCGGGCTGAATCACGTCGACACAGCGTCTTCAAGCCCAACGACCACCAGCTGGACGCGCTCAGCGTGCCTCAAGACGGCCCCGGGAGTCCTTCCCGGGGCCGTCTGAGTTCGACCAGACGTGGTGGGCGGCGCCGGTGTGACGGTCAGCATGGCGCTACGAGGGCCACTACCCTCGGCGGGATGAGCCGAGCTGCCAGCCCTCAGCGGGCTCCGCTGTGGCGGGACCGCTCCTTCGGCACGTACTGGATCGCGCAGTCGCTCTCCGCGGCCGGTGACGCGTTCGCCTACCTGGCGGTGCCGCTGCTGGTGTTGCAGGCGACCGGGTCGGTGGCGCAGATGGGCCTGCTCACCGCCGTCGCGGGCGCGGCGTCCGTGGTCGCGGGGATCTTCGGCGGGGTGCTGGTCGACCGGTACGACCGCCGTACGCTGATGATCGTCGCGGACCTGGCCCGTCTGGTCCTCTACGCCGTGGTGCCGCTGGCCTGGCTCGCGGGCCCGCAGGTCTGGCTGCTCTTCGTCGTGCTGCCGATCTGCGAGGCGGCCGGCATGCTGTTCCAGGTCGCGGCGGTGACCGCGGTGCGCAACCTCGTCGACTCCGACCGGCTCACCGAGGCCAACGGCCGGCTCCAGGCGACGTTCGCGGCGGCCGCGGTTCTCGGGCCGCTGCTCGCCGGTGTGGTGTCGGCCCGCTTCGGCCCGGCGGTCGCCATCGCCGTCAACGCGGCGAGCTTCGCGCTCTCGGCCGCCGGCCTGCGGCTGGTCCGGCTGCGCCGGGCTCAGGCCGCCGACGTCGCGCCGGTGCCCCGGGAGCGCCCGCTGGCCGAGTTCCTGGCCGGGGCGCGGTTCCTGTGGCGACAGCCGGTGCTCCGCGCGCTGACCGTCCTGCTGTCGGTGTTCATCTTCCTGACCTACGGCTTCACCGATGTGCTGATCTACCACGTGACGCACGACCTCGGCGGCACCGAGCGCACGGTCGGCACGGTGCTCGGCCTGGCGGCGCTGGGCACGGTCGCCGGGGCGCTGCTGGTGGCCCCGCTGCGTCGTCGGCGCGGCTTCGGCGCCACCTGGATCGGCGCGCACGCCGTCTGCGGGTTCGCGGTGGCGGGCGCCGGCATGGCGACGAGTGTGCCGGCGGTCACCGCGCTGACCGCCGTCTACCTGTGCTGTCTCAGCGTCAGCGGGATCTGCTCGATGTCACTGCGCCAGGAGATCACCCCCGACCATCTGCTCGGCCGGGTCACCTCGGCGTTCTGGAGCACGCACTACGCCCTCGGACCGGCCGGCGCCGCCATCCTGACCTGGACCGCCGGCCGGTACGGCGTCGCGGCTGTCGCGTTCGTGGCCGGAGCGGGCTGCCTGCTGGTCGCGGTCGGCGGGCTGTTCACCCCGATCCGCACAGCTGGCGCGCAGCCCCGTCTGTCGCCTCCGGCCGTCCCGGTGGGTCAGGCCGGCTGACCACCGGCGGGGCGGTCAGAACTCCTGGTACATGACGTGCAGGCCGACCCGGCCGAGGGTGGGGTGGCGGAACGCGCCCGGCACCGTGCCGACGACGTCGAAGCCCTCCCTGCGGTACAGCTCGACCGCCGATCGGTTGGTCTCCACCACGGCGTTGAACTGCATGCCGGCGTACCCCCGTCGCCGTGCCCAGGTCAGGGCGTCGCGGCACAGCGCGGTGCCCACGCCCCGGCCGCGCGCGTCGGCGGCGACCAGGAAACTGGCGGTGGACACGTGGGCGCCCGGCCCGGGCCGGTTGGTGCCCATCTTCGCGGTGCCGAGGACCCGCTCGCCGTCGACCGCGACGACGGTCCGCCCGGGCGGGGCCTCCACCCAGATGCGGTACGCCGTGTCCGCCGTCATGTCCGGGTCGTAGGGGAAGGTCTCCTGTGCCCGGACCACCTCCTCGATGATCGGCCACACCTGCGACCAGTCCTGGTCGTCGAACTCGCGGATCAGCACCGGCGCAGGCTACGCGCGGCGCTCCGGGTGGGGACAGCGGATTTCGACTGTCGAACTTTCCCGGCGGTGGCTGCATCCGGGCGGTGTGCAGGCCGCGAAGCATGTGTCGTGACGAGACGTCACGGATCCGTCGCTTCGACGAAAGGCCCGTTGATGAAGATCGCACGATTCGCCGCCCGGATGGCGGTGGGCGCCGTGGCCACCGCGCTGGCCACCACCGCCGTGGCCGTGCCGGCCCAGGCGACCGGTAAGGCCAAGCCGCTCGGCACGAAGTCGCTCGCCCAGGTGCTCACGAAGGACACGAGCGGCTTCGACCGCAACTCGCGGGACTTCGACGTACTGACCGCGGCGGTGCTGGCGGTGCTCGAGGCCAAGCCGGACTCGCCGGTGAAGGTGCTCACGGACGGCACCGTCGCACTGACCGCGTTCCTGCCGAACGACGCCGCGTTCCAGCAGCTGGTGCGCGAGCTGACCCACGCCCGGAAGCTGCCCGGTGAGAGCGCCGCGTTCGCGGCGGTCGCCGGGCTGGGCATCGACACCGTGGAGACGGTGCTGCTCTACCACGTCGTGCCGAGCGCGACCATCGACCGCCGGGCGGCCCTCAAGGCCGACGGCGCGGAGCTGACCACCGCCCTCGGCCCGACCGTCGAGGTCGACGTCCGCACCTACTGGCACATCTTCCGCCAGCTGCGGCTGGTCGACGCCGACACCAACGACCGTGACGCACGCGTGGTCGCGTTCGACGTCAACAAGGGCAACCGGCAGATCGCGCACACCGTGGACCGGGTGCTGCGCCCGATCGACCTGCCCTGACCCACCCGGGTGGTGGCCGACCCCGCGTCGGCCGCCACCCGCGCGGCCCGCGCCGTGCGTGGTCAGTTCCGGCTGAGCGCGGTGATCTCCTCGTCGAGCAGCGCCGCCGGGTGCTCCCGCTCGTCCTCCATCCGCGGACCGGTACGCCCCGTCGACCGTCGTGACGGGACGCCGCGGGGCTGACCCGGGTCAGGAGGCGGCGTCGGCCCGCCGGGCGCGGGGCGCCGACCCTGCCGTCTCGCGCCGATGCTCCGGCGCCGGCCCGGACGTGTCGCGGCGGATCAGCTCGGCGGGGAGCACCTCGACCCGGGGCGCCGGCGCCTCCGCGCCGAGCACCAGGGACATCGCCCGGACTCCCATGTCGACAAGTGGCAGCCGCACGGTGGTCAGCGCGGGTGTCACGTCCCGGGCGATCGGCATGTCGTCGAAGCCGACCACGGAGACCTGCTGCGGCACCGCCAGCGAGCGGGCCCGCAGGGTGGCGAGGGCGCCGATGGCCATCGAGTCGTTGAGGGCCACGATCGCGGTCAGCCCGGGGTCGGCGTCGAGCAGCCGGGCGGTGGCCTCGGCGCCGCCGTCGCGGTCGAACTCGGCGTACCGGATGCGGCGCTCGGGCAGCTCGCGGCCCTGCTCGGCGAGGGCCTCTTTGAGCCCGGCCAGCCGATCGGTGGTGGTGGTGAGGATGCGGGGGCCCGCGACCACGCCGATCGCCCGGTGCCCCAGCTCGCACAGTTCGCGACCGGCGAGGTGACCGCCGGCCCGGTTGTCCGGCATGACGGCGTCGCCGGAGTGCTCGTGGCGGCCGATGACCGCGACCCGCCCGCCGGTTGCCTCGTACGCGGCGAGCTTCTCGTTGAGCTGCCGGGTGAACGCCTCGTCGTGGTAGCCGGAGCCAGCCAGGATCAGCGCCGCCACCTGGTGGCCGCGCAGCAGCTCCACGTACTCCAGCTCGCGATCCGGGTCGCGGTAGCTGTTGCAGATCATCAGCAGCCGGCCCTGGTCCGTGGCGACCCGTTGCAGCCCTCGGGTGATCTCGGCGAAGTACGGGTCGGAGACGTCGTGCACGATCACGCCGACCGCGCTGCGGTGCGAGCGGGCCAGCAGTTGGGCGTGCGCGTTGGGCACGTACTGCAACTCGGCGACGGCGGCCAGCACCCGTTCGCGCAGCTCGTCGGTGACCGGTTTGCTGCTGCCGTTGATGACGCGGGAGGCGGTGGCGGGTGAGACGCCCGCGCGCCGCGCCACGTCGGACAGGGTCGCCATGGCCCGCCCCCTCGGTCTGTTGACGGCGTTTCGCCGCGCCGGCTAGCGTCACCGTACCGCAGAGAAAGCCCTTTCCCGCAGGGAGGCCCGGCCATGTCCGATCGCTTCGCGGCGCTTCCCGGCGGGATCGGCGTCTCCCGGCTGCGCGTCTACGACACGGTCGCGCCGGACGGCGTGGTCGGTGGCACCCCGCACGTGCACCTGTGCTGCACCGAGGGGTACGTGGTGACCGACGGCGAGGGCGCGGTGCAGACCCTGACCACGGCCGGCTTCCGGGAGACGCCGCTGCGGCCGGGGGTGGTGGTCTGGTTCGAGCCGGGCACCGTGCACCGCCTGGTGAACGGGGGCGGGCTGAGCATCGTGGTGCTCATGCAGAACAGCGGACTGCCCGAGGCCGGCGACGCGGTGCTGACCTTCCCACCCGAGGTGCTGGCCGATCCGGCGGCGTACGCCGCGGCGGCGGCGCTGCCCGACGGGGGAGCGCCGGGCGCGGACGTGCGCGCCGCGTACCGGCGGCGGGATCTGGCGGTGACCGGCTTCTCGGCGCTGCGGTCCGGCGGGCCGGCGGCGCTGGCCGCGTTCCACGCCGCCGCGATCGCGCTGCGCCGGCCGTTGCTGACGCGCTGGCGGCAGCGGTGGGAGTCCGGCGCCGGCCGTGCCGCCGCCGACACCGCCGTGCAGCTCGACGCCCTGGGGCGGGGGGACGCCGGGCACCTGGGCGACGCCGGGGTGTACGCGGTGGCCGAGCCGGTCGAGCGGGGCCGGCTCGGGATGTGCGGCCTCCTCGACACCTACCCGGCTGGCGGCTGACGGCGCCGTCGGTCCAGGTTGGACTGTCCTGATCTCCTCGAACACTGACGTCGGGGTGTCCCGACAGCCGTCTTCGGGAGGTCGAGGTGATCTCGAAGCGGCACGGCACTCGTGGAGCGGGCCGGTCGGCG